>CACXHF010000090.1 GCA_902767305.1 uncultured Eubacteriales bacterium | reverse complement strand
GATATCCAGGGTGTCGGTGTTGTTGACGCGGTCTACGATGATCTGATAGTTGGCGCCGTAGCCATGGTTGAGCAGCACTGTCTCGATCTGGCTCGGGAAGACGTTGACGCCGCGGATGATCAGCATATCATCGGAACGGCCTTTTGGCTTGCCCATTCGGACATGGGTGCGCCCGCAGGAGCACTTTTCCCGGTTCAGGGTGCAGATGTCGCGGGTGCGGTAGCGAATCATGGGGAACGCTTCCTTGTCAATGGCCGTGAAGACCAGTTCGCCCTGCTCGCCGTCCGGCAGAACCTCGCCGGTTTCCGGGTCGATGATCTCAGCAATAAAATGGTCCTCGTTGATGTGCATGCCGTTCTGCGCAGAGCATTCGAAGGCAACACCGGGGCCGGAAAGCTCCGTAAGGCCGTAGATGTCATAGGCCTTGATGCCCAGTGTCTGCTGGATGTTCTGCCGCATTTCCTCGCTCCACGCTTCGGCGCCGAAGATACCGGCCTTGAGCGGAATATCGTCCGGTCCGTATCCCAGTTCCTTCATGCGCTCGCCCAGATAGGCCGCATAGCTGGGAGTGCAGCAGAGAATGGTGGCATGCAGATCCATGATAAACATAATCTGACGGTCGGTATTGCCGGAGCTGGTCGGAACGGTGAGGCAGCCGACTTTATGCGAGCCGCCGTTCAGACCCGGGCCGCCGGTAAAGAGACCGTAGCCGTAGGAAATCTGACAGACGTCCTCGTCGGTGCCGCCGGCTGCGACGATAGCCCGCGCACAGCAGTCCTCCCAGAGATCGATATCATGCTGAGTATAGAATGCGACAACCCGCTTGCCGGTTGTGCCGGAAGTGGACTGAATGCGGACGCAGTTCTTGAGCGGAACACCGACCAGTCCGTACGGATAGGCGTCCCGCAGATCGGATTTGGAGAGGAAGGGGAGCTTTGAAAGATCCTCAAGCGTCTGAATATCCTCAGGACGGACGCCTTTCTCTTCCATTTTTTTCCGGTAATAGGGGACGTGCTCATAAACGTGACGGACCTGAGCTTTGAGCTTTTCTTCCTGAATGGCGCGGAGTTCCTCACGGGAGGCGCATTCGATAGATTGCTGATAATACTTTTCCATGTTTTACCTCGTGATGTTTTTACCTGTGATGGGACAGGCGGGATACCGGGGGTCAGGCATTGCGGCCGAGTTCGAAAGCGCGTTTGTTCAGTTCCAGGAACCGGGCAGGAACGATGGCCTCAATGGCTTCCTGCCAGGCCTGTACGGGAAGATCAAAGTAATGACTGAGGCGGCCGAGGAGAACCAGATTGACGGCTTTGGCAGAGCCGGCCTGTTCGGCCAGTGCAAGGCAGTCAATGGCATCGACTCTGGCACCGGTGGATTTGAGCTTATCGGCAAGATCGGCCGGGTATTCGGCTGCACCGGTAATGACGGGCATGGGGTCGATCTGCTGCAGATTGGTGACAATCTGTCCGTCCTTTCTGAGGAAGGGCAGCCATCTGGCCGCCTCGAGAATCTCAAAAGAGACGATGTAGTCGGCCTCGCCGCGGTCAATGACCGGCGAATAGACCCTGTCTCCGTACCTGACGTAGGTGACGACGCTGCCGCCCCGCTGAGACATGCCATGTACTTCGGACACTTTGACGTCATATCCCTGCATCAGAAGCAGATGCCCGAGAAGTTTGCTGGCCAGCAGGGAACCCTGCCCGCCGACGCCGACAATCATGATGTTCTTTGTTTCCATTATTCTGTGCCTCCTTACCTCACGTCGTCTGTCCGGCTGGATTCAAAGGCACCCACTCTGCACAGCTGACTGCAGACATTGCATCCGACACAGAGCGTGCTGTCCACATGGGCTTTCCTGCCGTGCATGGAAATTGCCGGACAGCCGATGCGCATGCAGGACTTGCAGCCGACGCACTTCTCTGTACTGACAGAGAGCGGCGGATTGTGTCTGACGTACTTGAGCAGGGCGCAGGGACGGCGGGAGATGATGATGGACCGTGTCTCGGCGGCCAGTTCCTCTTTGAGAACCCGGTCGCATTCCTCGAGGTTGTACGGGTCGACGACACGCACACGCTCAAAGCCCATGGCCCGGCAAAGCGCTTCCAGATCGATTTTCCCGGCCGGATCGCCTTTGATGTTGTAACCGGTGGTGGGATTCTGCTGGTGGCCGGTCATGCCGGTGATGGAGTTGTCGACAATGATAATGGTCGAGTTGGACTGGTTATAGGCCACATTGGCCAGACCGGTCATGCCGGAGTGCATAAAGGTCGAATCACCGATCACGGCGACGGTTTTGCGCTCGCTCTCCGGGCCTCTCACCTTGTTGAAGCCGTGCAGTGCACCGATGCTGGCGCCCATGCAGAGTGTCATCTCAATGGCACCCAGAGGCGGAACGGCACCCAGAGTATAGCAGCCGATATCGCCCAGAACGGTACAGTTGTTTTTCCGGAGTGTGTAGAACATTCCGCGGTGCGGACAGCCGGCACACATGACCGGCGGGCGCGGCGGAACGGCATCCGGGACGGCGTAGGAACTGCCTGTGCTGCGGCCGAATGCCTCTGCAATCAGATTCTGGGAGAATTCATCCACCATCGGCAGAAGTTCCTTGCCGGTTACAGGGATGCCCAGCGCCCGGACGTGATTTTCGATGATGGGATCCAGCTCTTCGACGACGTAGAGCCGTTTTACTTTTGACGCAAAATCCCGGATGAGTTTTTTTGTTAGCGGTTTGGTCATCCCCAGTTTGAGGACACTGATGGAATCACCGAACACTTCCTTCACATACTGATAGGAGGTGGAGGCGGTGATGATGCCGATCTCGGTGCCGCCCATTTCCACCCGGTTGAGCGGAGAAGTTTCGGCATATTCTGTCAGCGCCTTCGTACGTGCCTCAACGATCGGATGACGACGTTTGGCATTGCCCGGCATCATGACGTATTTGCTGATATCTTTTACATAAGGCCTGTCGGGGACTGTCCGCTCGCCGCAGGTGACAATGGACTGGGAATGTGCCACACGCGTGCACATTTTAAGCAGAACCGGGGTATCAAACTGTTCAGAAAGCGTGTAGGCAAGCCGGGTAAACTCAAGTGCCTCGGCAGAATCGGAAGGCTCAAGCATCGGTACTTTCGCTGCTATGGCGTGGTGCCGGCTGTCCTGTTCGTTCTGAGAGGAATGCATTCCGGCATCGTCTGCCACGCCGATGACCAGACCGGCATTGACACCGGTATAGGACATAGTATAAAGCGGATCGGCAGCGACGTTCAGTCCCACGTGCTTCTGTGCGCAGAAAGCTCTGCGGCCTGCAAGAGAGGCGCCGAAGGCGGATTCCATGGCTACTTTTTCGTTTGGAGCCCACTCGCAGTAGATTTCATCGTATTTGGCTGCTTCCTCCGTAATCTCGGTGCTGGGTGTTCCGGGATAGCTGGAAATGAAGCAGACACCGGCCTCATACAGTCCGCGGGCAACCGCTTTGTTTCCCAGCATGAGTTCCGGATTATGATTTGGATTTTGTCCCATTTTTTAAACCTCCTCCTGATCGTACTTAAGTATAGCCGAAATTGCAGGAATTACAAGACCGGGAATGCAAAAAAAGCAATTGACATTCCTGTAAAAAAAAGCTATCCTTCCAACTGATGCTCTTTAGCGGAAGATTTTTTGCCGGTCAGATCCCGGATGTCATGAACGGAAGGGGACGGCAGAGCCTGCAGCGGGCAGAATAATGACCGGGGCAATGCCCTGAGGCGGCGCCGGCGGTCACCATAGGAGGTTTCCTACATTGGCTATTACCGATCTGCTGGAACGCAACAGCAAGCTGTATGGGGAAGAGGTTGCTCTTGTTGAGATCAACCCTGAAATCAGAGAGGAACAGCGGGTTACCTGGCGGGAATACGAGCTGATCCAGCCAACTTCGTCGACGTTTTACAGACGGCAGATTACCTGGTCCGTTTTCGATGAAAAGGCCAACCGGGTGGCAAACATGCTCCTTGACCGGGGAATCCGAAAGGGACAGAAATGTGCCGTTCTTCTGATGAACTGCCTTGAGTGGCTGCCGATCTACTTTGGCATTCTGAAAGCAGGGGCCATTGCAGTACCGCTCAATTTCCGTTTCACGGCGGAAGAAATTGATTACTGTCTGCAGTTATCGGATTCGGATGTCCTGTTCTATGGTCCGGAGTTCATCGGCCGGATTGAGGATATCGCCGGTAAACTGAAGAATAACATGCTTCTTTTCTTTGTCGGGGATCCCTGCCCGTCGTTTGCAGAGGATTATTACCGGCAGACCGGAAATGTTTCCTCCATGGCTCCGCGCGTTCTGGTAGAGGATACGGATGATGCGGCAATTTATTTCTCCTCCGGAACTACCGGCTTCCCGAAAGCCATCCTGCTCAAGCATTCGGCGCTTTCCCATTCGGCCAGAATGGAGGCAGTCCATCATGAGACAACCCGGAAAGACAATTTCCTCTGTATTCCGCCGCTTTACCATACCGGCGCCAAAATGCACTGGTTCGGCTCGCTTTATACAGGCAGCAAGGCTGTCCTTCTGAAAGGCAACTCGCCGGAATCCATTCTGAGCGCTGTATCCAACGAGGGATGCACCATTGTCTGGCTGCTTGTGCCATGGGCACAGGATATTCTGTCGGCACTTGATTCGGGGCGGATTAAGCTGGAAAATTACCGGCTCAGTCAGTGGCGTCTGATGCACATCGGCGCGCAGCCGATTCCGCCCAGCCTGATCCGGCACTGGTTTGAGTATTTCCCGAACCATCGGTATGACACCAACTATGGACTTTCAGAGTCCACCGGCCCCGGATGCGTGCATCTCGGAATGGAAAATGTGCATAAAGTAGGCGCCATCGGCATCCCGGGATTTGGATGGAAGACGAAGATTGTGGATGAAGAAGGCCAGCCGACGCCTCAGGGTGAGGTAGGTGAGCTGTGTGTCAAGGGTCCCGGCGTCATGGTGGAGTACTACAAGAATCCGGCAGCTACAGAGGAAGTACTCAAAAACGGATGGCTTCATACCGGCGATATGGCTCGTCTGGATGAAGACGGCTTCATTTTCCTGGTTGACCGGAAAAAGGATGTCATCATTTCCGGCGGCGAGAATCTGTACCCCGTTCAGATCGAGAGTTTCCTTGCCTCACATCCGAAGATTCATGATGTTGCAGTTATCGGCCTGCCGGATAAGCGTCTGGGTGAGATTGCTGCGGCAATCATTCAGGTAGAGGAAGGAACGACACTGACGCAGGAGGAAGTGGAAGAGTTCTGCAAAGACCTGCCGCGCTATAAGCGTCCCCGCAAGATTATCTTTGACAAGGTGCTCCGGAATGCGACCGGTAAGATTGACAAGCCGAAGCTCCGTGCGATTTACTGCGGTGAACGTCTGGTGGAACGCCAGAACATGTCCTGATCTCTGCCGGGCAGTTCTGCCTGCACAGGTCTGAGACTCCGACGCAAGTCCATACAAATACATAAAACAGTCATCCGGACACGTTCTGTGTCCGGATGACTGTTTTTTTTCTGAGAAATGGACGTATGTGGGGGAAGAAGCTTTCCCTGCATTAAGGCATGGTATGATCCGGCCGGGCCTGCTGCTGAAGGTTAAAGTGACGGACATAACTGGTGAAATCATTCTCTTTGAGCGGTTTGCTGAAATAATATCCCTGTACCAGGTTGCATCCGTAAGAGGTGATCATATCCAGCTGTTCTTTGGTCTCAACACCTTCCTGAATGGTGTTCAGGCCGCAGGAGCGGATCAGGCGGGTGAGGTATTCAAGGATACGACGGTTATCCTCACTGTCTGCGGCTCTCCATAGAATGGATTTGTCGAGCTTGATATTGGTGTAATTTCCTGTGACAAGACGATGAATGTTGGAGTAAGCAGTGCCGAAATCATCCAGGGAAAAAGTAAAGCCGGACTCGACCATCTGCTTCATGATGTCTGTAATGAACGGAGCAGCGCTATCTGCCATGGATTCTGTGATTTCGAGGTTGATCATGGAAGCCGAGACATGATGGCGATCCATGATTTCGCGAAGGCGGTTCAGCAGGTTCTCCTGCAGAAACTGCTGCATGGACAGATTGATTTCAATGTAGGAGAGGCCGAGCGGTTCAAGCGGATGGTTTTCAATGAATGCACAGACCTTGTCGAAGACCAGTGTGCCGAGATCCATGATCATTCCGTTTTTTTCGGCAATCGGGATGAATTCATCCGGAGGAATGAAACCGTATTCCGGATCGATCAGGCGGGCGAGTCCCTCAGCGGAAACGATGGTGTTTGTCTCAGCCGACCAGATGGGCTGATACCAGACTTCGATGGATCTGGTGTGAATCGCCTTGGCCAGAAGACGTTCAATGAGCAGTTCCCGCTTAAACTGTTCGATGTCATCCGATGTAAGAAGAACGGTTTCACGAAAATGCTGCGAGGAAGCAATGTCGAAAAGACGGTACAGTTCCTGTTCGGAGGAGGCATCGTCCGGAACCTGAATGACGCTGACAACGGCATCCAGATTTGTCCACAGGCCGCAGAGCTCCCAGGAATGCCGGAAACGTTCTGTGATCTGTTCGGCAAGCGTCAGCGCTTCATGTTCTCCGGAATCGTGGACGATGATCAGAAAATCAAAGGCGCGGTAGCAGAAAACATTTTCGCGCGGAATAAGGGTCGTCAGCCAGGAGGTAATGCTGCTGAGAATCGCAGTGGTGTTCGAGAGAGAAGTCAGCCGCAGCAGAAGACTCAGGTTGATCGGATGAATATGAATAATGCTGTAATGAGAACCTGAGAGGAGCAGCTTCCGGTTTTCCTCGTCAAAGGCAATCCGGTGATAGATACCTGTAACGGGGTCCAGTTTCCGGTCCGTATCCTCAAGACTGAGAAGGAAACCGGTAAAGGCCAGTGCTTCGCAGAAAGTCTCAATAACCAGGAAGGGAAAGATCAGCTGAACAAAGAGACCGGCCAGAGAGAATACCGTGAGATAGATGATAATCTGGACAGAGGAATCCCGAAGGACACGTTTGTTCCGGATAAAGAAGTAAGTTCCGCACAGTATGTAGAAAACGGCAGAAAAATATAGAAGGAAGAGAAGCAGACCGCGTTGATACTGCTGAGCACTGTCCAGAAAAAAGATATACTTTGTCAGAGGATTGAGAAAAATGGCGATTTCAGACAGGGTAAGCAGAATGAAATAGCGTACATAGAAGACCGGGGGACGATTGAAAGTGCTGCCATTGACTGCCATGATGTACAGTGTATACAGAGGCGGAACAAGTGTATGAAACACAAAATAGAGGGTATTCAGAAGGTACAGCAGAAAGCGCATCGACGGCCCGGCTCCTGGCTGCAGAACGAGCACGCAGTAGGAGGTAAGAGCGGAAACGAGGGAACTGAAAAGCAGCAGAAGATAGATAAAATGCTGACTGATGATCCGGTCACGCAACTTCATCCGCTGCAGATAGACGTGCCGCTTGCCGATCAGGCAATACAGAATGCAGAACAGATACAGCAGGGAAGCAGGAAGTTCAAAATTCAGATTCATTGCAGATGACCTACTTTTCGGGTTAATGGGGTCAGGCCGGGGCAGTCTCAGCCGGAACAGGGAAGCAAATCACACCTGACCGACTGTGCAGAGGGAAGGCGGGAAAAAATTCATCCATATAACAGTATGTGCAATTATACTGGCACATAACCTTCTTTTCAACAGCAATCCGGGTGCATAATCCATTTTTGACGCTTTTTTATCGTTTATTTAACGGTTTATTATCTAATTTTTAACGTATCTTTATCGGTTTTTGTACTGGTAGCAGCATTTGTTCGAAACATATCATATTTAATATTATATATTGACAATTTCCACCAATACAGGTAGAATGTTCGCAAAAAAAATTCAGAATAAAACAAAGAACAACTGTCTGGAGGGGTTGACAACGATGAAGGATACGGCTATGCTTTCTAAAGAGCAGAGCAGAGCAGAGCAGAGCAGAGCAGAGCTAAACTGCTCCCTTTTGCATACCCAAAAAAGAATATCTTTATAATCGTCGAACTCGATAGGATTACTATATCCTGTAAGGTTCGACGATTTTTTTATATTTAGAGAAGCCTGTGGCGGATACCGTTACTGCAGAGTGGAAAAGTGGACGCAACTGAACATGTAAGCAAGAAGCTCATGATTTAAAAGCGCTGCACTCAAT
>CACXHF010000089.1 GCA_902767305.1 uncultured Eubacteriales bacterium | reverse complement strand
TGTCAGCTTCCGAATAATCTCATCTACATTGACTCCCTGCAGGAAAAGCGTGAAGATCAGCCTGATGATGTCCGCGTCCTGATTCGGCACCAACTTTCCGTCAATTGTGTCATATCCAAGGATTCTGTTATTGCCAAGGTTGTACTCGCCTCGCTTAAACCGCTCACTGTAACCCCAGCGGATGTTTTCGGATATGCTCCGGCTCTCGTTCTCGGCAATGGCGGACATGAGGGAAAAGAGGAATGCGCTGGTGGTATCATCCGTGCTGAGATGCTCCTTCTCAAACTCGACAAACACATTTTTGAGCTTCAGCATGTCTGTGTACTTCTTGCACTCAGCAACGTTCCGGGAAAAGCGGGAAACGCTTTTTCAGAGGATACGATTGATCTTCCCCTCCAGGGCATCTTTGATCATCCGCATGAACTCCGGCCGCTTCTCGGCGCTTAATCCGGAAAGGCTGTCTGAGTAGATGCCAACAAGCTCCCAGTCAGAACGCAGGCTTATGAGATCGGTGTATGCTTCTCTCTGCGTTTCCAGGCTGTCCTCCTGCTCTTCCATTTTTGTGCTCACACGGCAGTACACCGCGATTCTCGTTTTCTTGTTTTCCCGTTGCGCTGGGATTCTCGTTATCTGCATAGTTGCCCTCCCTTGTTATCCTGCTTACACTGCCACAACTTCCCTGACAATGGGCTTGATTTTCATTCGTCGTTTGTCCATAATAGAGGAAGTCAGGACAATTCATGGGAGGATTTACGATGAAAGCAGTGTATCGAATGCTTGTCCTGCTCCTTCTGCTGCTGCCCTCACACTGTTTTTCGGAGGAAGTCCGGCCGGGCCGGATCATCCTCCTGACGGAATACTGCCAGGAGGGATGGGGGGACCGGATTCAGGTCGGCTGCCTGGATGAAAACGGATGCCTTTTCGGACTGGAGGGCGCGGATTCGACGCTGCACTGGCCAGGTGATCCGGAAGCAAAACGAACCCGCCTTGCGGCGGAGGGGGCACTCCGTTTCCTGGGCAGACTGGACAGTGAGGACAGGAGAGCAGTGGGGAGTCTCATTGCAGGCGTGGTGAATCAGGACGGGAAAGTCGGCAGCTCCGGGGGCTGCGACATGGGAACGGAATGCACATGGGCGTTCCGCTTCGGAAAAGACGAAACGGTGGAGGAAATACTGCTGGGGGCATCCGGGGACGGTTTTTATGAAAACACGGATCCGGGGGCACAGGCTCTTTATGCCCGGGCACGGTCATGGTTTCCGTATGTCTGGTGCTATGCCTATGGAACAGAGGGAATCGGGCCTCAGGGGTTTGTTCCTCAGCCGCTTCTGTCCTTTCTGAACATTCCACTGTCAGCCCTGAGTGCAGAGATTGCCTGTCTGTATATGGATTGTGAGGCCGGACCGGTCCCGAAGGAGCTCAGTGAGGAGGAAGCGGCCGCGGTGCGGGAGCTGCTGAGCACGGCAAAGGTTACCGGCAAGGCGAACGGGTACAGTGTAACCGGCGGCACCCGGGCGTATGTGCTTCGGGATCCGGAAGGCAGCTGGATCGGAAGTGTGGAACTGTATGGAAACCTGCTGGTCGGCAGGGATGGAATGTATACACTGGAACGGAACAGTTCCGGTGAATGAAAGGCAGGCTGCTGTGTGGTTGAACTGAGATGCCTGTCGGCGGAGGGGATGAACCGCCGGTATGCGGTGTACAGCGAAGGTCAGTATGTCGGAGGGATCACCGTATATCCCATCGGGAACCACCCGGAGGAGGCCGCCTACGGCATCCTGATCTGCCGCAGGTTTCGCCGCCGGGGACTGGCCGGGGAGGCACTCAATTGTCTGTTTCAGGAACTGGCGGCTCAGGGGTGCCGGAGGGTTCGGGTCCGGATTGAGGCCCGGAATGCCGCGTCGCTGGCGCTGCACCGTTCGCTGGGATTTGTGCAGTATCCGGCGGAGGAACCGGGGATCTGCTGCCTGACGCGCCCGCTGCAGGCGCTGAACCGGGAAAGTGAACGGATGGAAAATGAATGACGGAAACGGAGGTCAGAGGATGATGCATCGGCTTTGGGAGAAGGCCTGTTCCTTTGAAGGGCGCTGTACTGGCTGGATTGCCGTCTGTTTTTCTCTGACCTCGGCAGGGTATCTGGCCTGGCTGTATCATATGGCCGGCTTTCTGGGCCCGGAGAGAACGGACGTGTTCAGCATGGTCGTCGGCTACCTGTTTCAGGCAGGCGGAGCGGTCTTTGGCATGCACCTGATCCGCCGGCAGCCCGCCCCGGAGCACAGGAATCTTTACCTGCTTTCTCTGATCGGGTTTCTTCTCTGTGCCGTTCCGGCGTTTCTGGCCCCCTCGCTTCCGCTCATTCTGCTCTTCGGCTTCCTGATGAACGCGGTCTGCGGGTTCATTGCGGCCTTTTATCTGGCGGTTCCCGTTCCGCTGCTGGAAAAGCACCGGGCGAAGGTCTTTGGCTTTGGGTACGGACTTTCCACCCTGCTGATCTGGCTGCTTTCACTGCCTGGCGGGGGAAAGCTGCCGGCCGGCGGTGCGGCTGTCGTCTGTTTTCTGCTGGCGCTGGCAGCGGCCATTATGGGGGTTCAGATCTTTGACCGGACCGAAGCGGGCACGAGGGCGAAGAGTCCGGAGAACCGGACGGAAATGGAAACGGCTGCAGGAATGATGCCGGATAAACCGCAGAAAAGAATGGGGCCGGAGACGCTGTACCTGGTGGGATTTACGGTGTTTCTTTTCAGCCTGGTCAAGAATCTGGGATTCAGTTTCCCGATGACGGACCTCCTTGGGGGCATCAGTCTGGAATTGTCCCGGCTGTTCTATGCAGCCGGCCTGATTGCGGCTGGAATCCTCAGTGACCGCAGCCGGCGCAATGGCGCCATCTGCACGTTTGCGTCACTGGCACTCCCCTTTGTGATGCTGGCGGTTCAGAATGAACCGCTGCCGGAGTTGTTCTGCTGGGGGTTGGACTATCTGTTTTTCGGCTTTTTTTCTGTGTTCCGGGTGGTTCTGTTCATGGATATTGCCAGGGAGGAACAGCGGACGGCTATTGCTCCGCTTGGACTTGCGCTGGGCCGGATCGGGGACGCGGCAGGGACTGCGTTCTGCATCGGTCTTTCCGATTTCCGGCTTGTCCTGATCGCTCTCACGCTGGTGCTGTTCATGCTGGCCACGTTCTTCTTCTTCCGGCTGTTTCATGTGATTTATGAGCCGGAAAAAGAGTCGGAGCGCTCTGAGAGGGAGATCTTCGAGGATTTTGCCATGCAGCATGATCTCTCGGCCCGGGAGAAGGAGGTCCTGCGTCTGTTGCTCAGCGAACGGTCCAATGCGGAGATTGCCGGGGCACTGTTTGTTTCCGAGAGCACGATCAAGTATCATGTACACAATCTGCTTCAGAAAACCGGAACAAAATCAAGGCAGGAACTGATCCGGAAATTCAATGTCATGCTGTTCCCGCGGCTGGGAGATGCATGACCGGGAACGGAGAAACCGTTCCCTTTCTGCATTTTTGGAGACTCTGAGACAAGCTTGACGGAATGCAGCTGTTTCTACGGATGATCCGGATACCTTAAACCCGGATAATTCCGGTCTTCCTGCATTTTCATCACAATCAGCTATTTCCATCGCAGGGAAGGCAGCTGAATGCATCGGCACAGTACCGGACTGGAAAGAGTCTGTTTTCCTTCCATATCTATACATCCCGATTTTCAACGTATGCCGTTCAGCAGATGTCTTTCAAAACGGGATTTTCACAAATGGATTCCGGCAGAAATCTGACGGATGAGAAGTTCCTTTGAAAAGAAGAACTTTGTTTGACCCCTGTCATGTGTTTTGATATAATTAACAGGCTTAAAAAAGACTTATCTGTACGCTCGATGTCAAGGAAAGTTCGTCGTTTTCATAGACATTAAATAACTATTCAACAAAATGATAATATGAAAACGTATTCCGAAAATTAGATCGAGTTGGAAGGAGCTGCGACAATGGAGAACACAGCAGTATTAAGCAGTTTTGATAAATACACAACCTTCTCTTTCGGTGGGAAAACGCTTACATTCCGCACTTGTGATGGCTTAGAAAAATACACAAGGATTATCTTATGGCATGATGGTTATATTGAAGTCATGGCGAAGTACAGACAGGAAGACGAGGAAATTGAAGAGTATATTGACTTAACGCCAGTACTGGAAGGTCTGTACATGGATAAGGCAAGCTTTTTGGCACCTATTAAGGAGGTAAGGATAGAATATGTCTGACGAGAAAATTCAGAAGATTGCTGAAGAAGCCAAGATGATTGTGAATGGACATAGACATTAGATAACTGTTATGAAATATAACTATATGGACAGATTCAGGTTATAATGATGTTGATACTAAAAACAGGTGTAAAGGGTGGGAGTGGTATATTTCCTTCAACTCATCCCCAACTCATAGTGAAGGTAATTGAATAGAAGAAATCATTAATGCAATTGATGAGTATAACTGACGTCACTTCGTAGGAGAAGAACAGCTATAGGACTTTTTTGTAATTAGACCAGTGGATATTCAATAGCGCCCCAAAGGCGGTATAAACTCAAGTATTAAATTCGTTTATTATACTTACAAGATAGAAGGGAAAAAATGAAAGTACTCGGATTTCTCTGGAGCGGAATAGACCGTCTGGCAAGGGCGGTGATCGGGCTGATTGCCCGGCTCTCTCCGACGCTGGGAGAGAAGTGCCTCAGTTTATGGAACAACACGGAACTGGTCAGCTATCTGTTTGTCGGTGTGGCCACGACAGTGGTCAATTATCTGGTCTACTGGTTTGCCACGCGCATTTTGGGCATGACGGTCATGCCGGGAACCTGGACGGCATGGATTCTGGCTGTGATCTTTGGCTACTGGGCGAATAAAACGTTCGTCTTCAAAACGCACTGTGCAAGTCTGGGGGCACTGGTCCGGGAGGCCATGAGCTTTTTTTCCATGCGGCTGGTTTCACTGGGCGCGGAAACGGTGCTCATGTTTGTCACGGTGGAAGTGCTCCATTTCAATGATCTGGCCATGAAGCTGATTATCAATCTGGTGGTCATCATACTCAATTATGTCTTTTCCAAACTGTTTGTATTCCGAAAAAAGTGAGGCGCGGTATGATAAAACGAATTGCAGGTGTATTGGTGATGATTCTTCTGATGACCTCTGTGGGTCTTGCGGACGGCATCCGTCTGAAAAGCAGAGACCTTGATCTCTCAAAGAACCGGGACCGGGCGGTGACGAACATTCTGGTGATGATGCAGGAAGGGGACCGCACACAGATGATGGCGGTTGCCTCTCTGAATACGAAAACGGGCAAGGCGGTCATGGTTTCCGTGGATCCCCGCCTGATGGTGGAAATTCCGGAGATCTCCGGTGAGGTGCCGCTTTCAGATGTGTACGTCCTGGGCGACAGAAAGTCGAGGGGACTGCTGGTTGCGCGTACGCTGAACCGGATGCTGGACCTCAATATCACCATGTATCTGGCTATGGACATGTCCATGATTCCGGCGATCGTGGATGAAGTGGGCGGCGTATGGATTACGCCGACGGCCGAGGAGAACCAGGCACTGGGACTCGATGCGGATACCTGGGCACTGGACGGGGAACAGACGCTCGCCTTTATGCGGCTCATGCTGCCGGGGGATGAAGGCCGGAACCGGAGCTATGAGGTGATGATGCAGATCCTGAGGCAGATCGCCGGAGAGGATCTCATGCAGATGATGGGTGCCGGACAGAAGCTGCTCTCCTCCATGGACACCAATGTCAAGATCATGTCGGCAATCACGCTGGGCTCCAGCCTGAAGAGCGGCGAGCATCATACGGATCTGTTCCTGCCGCAGCCGGAAGCGGTGCTGGGAACGGACCCGCTTCGTGCAGATGCGCTGCAGATGCAGCAGAAACTGACTGAGGTGATCTATGAGTAAGGAAATGCGGGCAATGGCGGAGACGGCCAGAAATTCCAGTTTCCGTCTGGCGGCAACCGGAAATGAGGAGCGGAATCAGCTCCTGCGGGCGGTTGCCGCGGCGCTTGAGAAGCGGAAAGAGGACATTTTCCGTGCAAATGCGGCGGATATTGAAGCGGCACGTGCGGCAGGAATCGCCGCACAGCTGATTCACCGGCTGAAATTTGATGAGAAAAAGCTGCACGATGTGACGGACGGGCTTCGGGCGCTGGCAGAAATGGAAGACCCGATTCATCGGGTGACGGTCTGCATGGAACTGGCAGAGGGACTGCAGATGACCCGGGTAACCTGCCCGATCGGGGTCATCGGGGTGATTTTTGAGTCCCGGCCGGATGCGCTGGTTCAGATCGCCGGTCTCTGCCTCAAGAGCGGAAATGCGGTTCTCCTGAAAGGGGGAGTGGAGGCACTGCGGACCAACACGGTTCTCTCGGAGATCATCTGCGAGGAGACCGTCCGGACCGGTTTCCCGGCACAGGGGTGGATTGCCCTGCTCAGGAGCCGCGAAGAGGTAGCGGAGATGCTGGAAATGGATGACCTGATCGACCTGATCATCCCCAGAGGCAGCAATGCATTTGTCCGGTATATCATGGATCATACCCGGATTCCGGTTCTCGGACACAGCAGCGGCATCTGTCACCTGTACCTGGACCGGTCTGCCGATCCGGAGATGGCCGCCCGGCTGGCGGTGGATGCAAAGACCCAGTATCCGGCGGCGTGCAATGCGGCGGAAACGCTGCTGGTTCATGATTTGGCACAGGAGGCGCTTGTCCGGGCCTGCAGGGCGCTCGTGGATGCCGGTGTCCGTCTGAAGGCGGATGACGCGGCACGGGAAAAGCTGCAGGCGGCCGGCATCGAGACGGATTCCCTCTGTGAAACGGACTATGGAACGGAGTACGGCGACCTCGTGATGAATGTGCATCTGGTTGACAGTGAAGAGGCAGCCATTGCCCATATTAACCGGTATGGATCGCATCATACAGACTGTATCGTTACGGAGGATCCGGCGGCGGCAGAGCAGTTTTTTGCACTGGTCGATTCAGCCGGTGTGTACCATAACGTTTCGACCCGCTTTGCGGACGGGTATCGGTACGGATTTGGCGCAGAGGTGGGGATTTCCACCGGGAAGATCCATGCCAGAGGGCCCATGGGGCTTGAAGGGCTCTGCTCTTATAAGTACATTCTCCGGGGAAACGGGGACTGTGTCGCGGATTTCTCCGCCGGCAGACGGCAGTTCACGCATATTGACAGAATGGAGAAAAAAGGATGAAAAGACTGTATCTCCTGTGCCTGATCTGCTGCATGTTCCTCCCGGCTGCCGGAATGGCGGACGGAAAAGAGCAGCTGCCGCAGAAAGTCGTCTACCTGACGTTTGATGACGGACCCAAAAAGGCGACACCGGAACTCCTGGAGATTCTGGATGAGCTGGATGTTCCAGCCACGTTTTTCCTGCTGGGCTATCAGGTAAAGGCGTTTCCGGAGTATACCCGGATGATCTATGAACGCGGGGATACCATTGCCTGCCATACCATGGACCATTCCTCCGGCGGGATCAAGGATGAGCCGGAGCAGCTGAAGCTGGTCTTCAGGCGCTTCATACAGGAAATGCAGGCCGTCCTTGGCGAAGATTTTACAGCCGACCTGTTCCGGTTCCCGGGCGGCGGCACCAGTTATCCGTACAAGACGAAAAAGATGGTGACGGATCTGGGCTGGAGCTGGTTTGACTGGAATGCCATGACGCGGGATACCTACGAGGACATGGATGCAAAGGCGGTTTTTGCCAGTGTCCGGAAAACGACGGGCGGACGGGATGTCGTCATTCTGCTGGCGCATGACGGCAAGAAGAATACCCGGCTGGCACTGCCGGAGATTGTTCAGTATTACCGGGACGGCGGGTATACCTTCCGTAAACTGTCCTCGTCCATGGAAGAGCGCCGCATTCTTTCCCGCTGTCCGGCACACATGCATCTGCCGGATGTCGGAAAAGAGGGGGAGCAGCTGCTCCTTGAAAGCCTTGAGATGAGAAAGAATCCCTGATTTTTCCCGGTGGTGCGAAGGAGGTGAGCGGATGCGGTGCAGCTGCAGACGCTGTGGAACCTATATGATTCAGGCGGAGGGGATGAACTTTGGCTGTGTCTGTCCGGAATGCCTGAACCGGTGCAGGGACTGCATGGGAACAAACACGGTCCTCTCGCCGGATCAGCTGCATGCCGTACTTTCAGCGCGTATTCGAGCTGACAGTGACGCGGATGAGGGAGAGGATGAAGCGGATTCCCTCGGACCTGTAACCCGGGAGGATTTTATTGACTGAGGAACCGGCAGGACGGCTGAATACCCGGGCGATTCCGCCCTTTAACAATAAAACTGTGAAATGTGTGGAGGAGGAGAAGGAATGCTGGCAATTGCAAGTGATCATGCGGGACTGCCGCTGAAAAGAGAAATCGAGAAACATCTTGAGGAAAAAGGGATTGCCTTTAAGGACTACGGAACAGAGTCGGAGGCCAGCTGTGATTATGCGGTCTTTGCTGCCCGGGCCTGCAATGCGGTGATGCGCGGGGAGTGCGAGCGGGCGATTCTCTGCTGCGGAACCGGCGTGGGAATTTCCATTGCCGCCAATAAGGTCCATGGAATCCGGTGTGTCTGCTGTTCGGATCCGTATTCTGCGGCGATGGGACGCAGACACAATGACGCCAATGCCCTGGCGCTGGGGGCGCGTGTGGTCGGATCGGAGCTGGGACTCATGATTGTCGACAGTTTTCTCGGTGCATCCTTTGAAGGGGACCGGCATGCACGGCGTGTCGGGCAGATCATGGCAATTGAACGCGGCGAATCCCTGGAGTGATGAGGAGGAAGAATGGAACCGTTATTTGAAACGTTTGGAAAATATGCCGTTCAGAAAGCAATCGATAAACTTCATGAGAATGGCGGCGGACAGGTCCGGATTCCGGCCGGTGTCCATCAGACGGTCGGACTTGAACTGTACAGCAATATTGAACTGCATCTGGAAGCCGGCGCGGTGCTCAGTTTCTCAGATGATCCCGAGGATTATCCGGTGATCCGGACCAGATGGGAAGGGTATGAGCAGGATTGCTATCGTCCGTTGCTGTATGCCTATGGACAGCAGAACCTTTTTGTGACGGGAACCGGGACGCTGGAAGGAAACGGACAGCGCTGGTGGGATCTGCACCGCCGGAACGCAGAAAAAGCGGCCAGACCCTGCTTTATCTGTTTTGAACGCTGTGAGAACATTCAGCTGCGGGATTTCCGCGTGCAGAACAGTCCGGCCTGGACGCTGCATCCGCTGTGCAGCAGCAACATTCTGATCTCCGGTGTGAGCATTGTGAATCCGTATGATTCGCCCAATACGGACGGTATCGATCCGGAAAGCTGCCGGAATGTGCGGATTATCGGCTGTTACGTCGATGTGGGGGATGACTGCATCGCTATCAAGGCAGGTACAGAAGATGCCGATGAGCAGTTCCCCTGCGAAAACATCGTGATTACCGGCTGCACCATGAACCATGGTCATGGCGGAGTGGTGCTGGGCAGTGAAATGAGCGGCAGCATCCGTCACGTCACGGTTTCCAGCTGTATCTTTAACGGGACGGACCGTGGAATCCGGATCAAGACCAGAAGGCGGCGCGGCGGCTCACTGGATGGAATGACCGTTACCGGCGTGATGATGAATGACGTGATCTGTCCGATCGTTGTCAATATGATGTATTACTGCGGAAAGGACGG
>CACXHF010000088.1 GCA_902767305.1 uncultured Eubacteriales bacterium | reverse complement strand
GTTTCCTGGCTAAAATCGTGTGTTTTTTCACGATAACAGAGGAAACGTGAAAAATACACGGATTGCAGCCGAAGAAAAACAGAAATCCGGTCATTTGGCGCCTTTGTGAGAAAGCACCGGATGGCGGGAAAACTTTTTCTTTCCGGGCATTTTCGGGAAAAAGAAAGAACGCTGACACCGTCAGTATCAGCGCTCTTAAGCTGTCGGGCGTGCGAGGATACAAAATCTGTCACCTTGGAAACGGGAATCTTTCGGCAGGTAACGTGATTGGGGAAATGGCTGTCTCCATTGACAAAACAGGTGGCCGAAACGTCCGCTGTGCCGGTACAGACGTCCCCCCTGCACTGTTCCCGCGTTTCAGGTATGGATATACATCCTTGCTGTCTGTTCGGAGTCTTCTTCATGGACCAGACAGCAGAATTCCCAGCCATAGCGCTCATAGAATCCGGTGTGATCAGTCACAAGATACAGCGGTGAAATGCCTTTTGCTTTCATATCCGCAACCACCATGCATAACAGCTGCCCGGCGATGCCCTGTCCGCGCCAGGCTTCCTCCGTATAAACGGCGCAGACGTTGGGCGAAAGATCCGTACGGTCGTGAAAGTCGTTTTCAATTACCCCCAGTCCGCCGATGATCTTTTCTCCGTCCAGACACAGATACCAGCCGTATTCCGTGTCCCCGTTCAGGTATGCGGTCATGCAGTCGAGATAGGCCTGCTCCGGAACACCCCATTTCTCATGAAACCACTGTGCCGCGGTACGCATTAAGGAAGGACGATCGCGCAGCGTAAGATAGGAATATCCGGAAAGATCAATCCAGTAGCGCTCAAGAAAGGTATCACGCTCCTTCAGGTAAACAGTAGATTCATAGATTCCGCCGTTGGCCAGAATGGTTCTCCGGCTCCCTTCATTGCCTTTGACGCAGCATACCAGTACGCGGCGGATGCCCAGTCTTTTGCATTCCGGCAAAACGAGACGGAGCATCTGTGTGGCATAGCCTTTTCGCCGCTCACTCGGGCAGACAGAATACCCGATATGGCCGGCGTATTTTTTCAGGAATTCATTAAAGTAATGCCTGATCTGAATCACACCGACGACTTTATTGTCAGATTCGCGCACATACAGGTACTGTGTACTCGGAACAAGATCCGGCGGTGTTGTCTCAGTTTTTTTCAGTGCTTCCACCTGATCGAGCCAGTCCTGCGTTCTTTCAAAACGGCGCAGAGATCCACAGCCGTCCATGGACCCTCCGGCAGTCAGAAACTCCTGACGGTACGCCTGTATCTGCATGTCGTAATCCATGGAGGGGCTGACCAGCTTCATGCCTGTACCCGTCAGGTTTTTAAGCACTTTCGGGTTGTTTTGGATTATTGCGCCAATCTTTTCGCAGCTGTTCATCCCGGCACAGTCTCCGCAGGTCTCAATCTGCTTTTCCATGGCACATTGGCGGATCGGGCACAGGGAATCGCAGTAGGGTGTTTTCACACCGGGCACCCGGCATCCGGTGCAGGTGATCATCTCCGGTGTGATCTCCACGCCGTTCAGTTCCGACCACTCTGCGGCGACTTTCCTCCGCAGTGCGTTATCTTTGTTCACGGTGGCAAGGCGGGCTTCGCATGCCTCACAATCCAGCCCGCAATATGCAGTATACGCTTTCATCAGATAACCTCCGGTAATTGTCTGTACAGTTCTCCCCGGTTCTGCCTGACGCCTTTCTGCCGTGTACGGCCGGAACATTCTTCACAGGGAAAGAGGATCATTTCACAGCTGAAATGACGGAAATGACCGACAGAATCGAACCCGGCCGTTTTCATTCCGTAATTGTTACAACACCTTGTGAAAAAGCGAATCATTTCGCAGGGAGATATAGGTTGTCAGCCATCTGATCCATCTCTTTCCCGGGTTGCTGTGAACGTCGGATGACATATGCCGGTCACAGGAAAAGTATAATCCGTGGACCATTACCCGTCAATGCACAGGAGAAGGTAAAAAACTGAATCCCTGCCATAAAATGTTCCGGCGTTAAGAAAAAACAGAGACAGATTGACAGGTGAACTTTTCGATCACTATAATAGGTGAGCAAAAGGCCGCTACGCTTTATGCGGAGCTTGCATGGAAAAGACACGAAGGAGAGATCCCCGACCGCCATTGGTCCGGAAACGATCCGGGAACGTTTTACTGTCGGGCATATGGCTTATAGGCCGGGCGGATACCTGAAAGCAGGTACGGGCTGTATGAGGGAAAGCCTGTGCCCCCGGGACGACAGAGGAAACGGCGATGTGACTGCAGGATTCAGGAAGCCCGGAAAACGTGGGGATTACGATTCTGAAAGGAAGCTGAATCAAAATGAGGCAGGAAACAATTGCCGGAATGGTTTTGTGCATCATGGGACTGGCGATGCTGTTCATTTCGCCCGACACATGGTGGACCATTGCGGAAAAATGGAAAACAAAGGACGGGAGTGGGCCTTCCAGGAACTACGCGGTTCTTCTTCGTGTACTGGGTGCGGTGTTTTTCGGTACAGGAATGGTTCTTACATGGACGAGCCTGTAAAGGAAACAGAGGATTGGCCGTGCAAGGCGGGGTGTAAAGAAATCATGGATTCACTTTCCCGACCTGAAGGGGTTTGCTGTCCTGAGTGGAGACAGTTCTGCTTGCTCCTCCGGCATATCAGGGCTGCAGCCGGATTCAGTGCCGGTACTCCGGTCCGGAGCGCATGGAAGCCGTTCCGGTCAACGGGGCGGAAAAAGGAAGTTCAGTGATTGAAACGGACTGCAGCGGGCTTGCGGGCGTACAGGTGACAGAAAGGATCGGATGCATATGAAAACAATCGGGTTGATCGGCGGAATGAGCTGGGAGAGTACGGTTACTTATTACAGGATTATCAATGAGACCGTGAAGGAGAAACTCGGAGGTCTTCATTCCGCAAAGATACTGATGTACAGTGTGGATTTTGAGGAGATCGAGAATTGCCAGTCCTCCGGTAACTGGGCCAGGAGCGCAGAAATTCTTTCAGATGCTGCGCACCGTCTTGAAACTGCAGGAGCAGACTTCATTGTGATCTGTACGAACACCATGCATAAGGTCGCACCGGAGGTGCAGGCCTCCGTATCGGTTCCTCTTCTGCACATTGCGGCAGTGACTGCACGAAGGCTTGACGAAGCCGGCGTCCCGACAGTCGGTCTGCTGGGAACCCGTTATACCATGACGCAGGAGTTCTATGTGGATGTACTGAGGGAAGCCGGAATCAGCGTTCTGATTCCGGATGAGAACGATATTCGAATCGTCAATAACATCATATTTGACGAGCTTTGCGTCGGAATCATCCGCGAAGAATCGAAGATGCATCTCCTGCGTATGATCGGGGACCTTCGCCGCCGCGGTGCGAAGGGTATCATTCTTGGCTGTACAGAACTGGGCCTGCTGATCAGGCAGGCGGACCTGGATCTTCCTGTTTTCGATACCGCTGTTATTCATGCTGAGGAGGCGGCGCTTGAAGCACTCAGATGGAGGGAGTGAGTGCTGTCCGGAGACTGAAAGGCCTGGGAAAATCCGGAACACATGATCGTGCGGGTCAGCTGTCTTGCGGGAACATCTCCCACGTATCAGACGGCGGGGGATGGAGGCGGCCTGTTTTTTCAGGACAGACGGCTGCGTTCCTGATGAGCATCTGCCAGGATGAAACGGACAGGAGGGGGCATTCTGTCCGGTCCGGCCAAAGAAAGGCCTGAAAGCCACGCAGGCCGGCGCAGAAAGGATCATTCAGAAATCTGGTCCGGATTGGAAAACGGCGCGCCTGTCTGGAAGGATACACTGGTATACGCAATCCTGGATCGCGAGGCGGGGGATAAAATGCCACGAAAGCGAGCCTGAAGGGGATTCTTTGAAGATCCCTTTCCGGGTGGGCGCTGATGCGTGTACCCGAGATGGAATACTGTCTTTCTGCCAGGTGGCATTCGGAGGGAGCAGGCAGTGCGGATTCCTGCAGCATGATGACGAACGGGTTACTCCTGCTGTGGAAAGATCCCATGCGGCAGTTCGGAAATGCCGGAAAACAGACAGAATGCAGCAGGGCAGGGACAGGTGCGTCAGATGCTGCGGGAGAAAATGAAGATGGAACGCCGTCAGTTCAGCCGGGGCAAAGGGACCCGCAGGACCAGCAGCGTTTTGAAATAAAACAGCTGAAGCGGAAAAGGGCATCCGAAGGGAAAAGTGCTCAGCGGATATTCGGAGGATTCTTTCGGCTGCCTGTCTGATTTCCTGGACTTCCCCTTCTGCTGGCAGGCCGCGGCACAGCCGGCGCCTGTGGTGGCTCGCGGACAGATCCGGTATCGGAATGCCGGATGGAATACAGCCGTCTGAACAGGAGGGGACGGCTGAACAGAATCTGACGGCAATTGACCTGGTGCAGGCTGACGCATGCATCGGGAGTGGTGAACCAGCTGCAGGTCCGGAAGGAAGCTGATTCACCCGGAAACGGACAGGGGAACGCAGCATTTTCTGTGGAAACTGCTGAACAGGCGCTGTCAGATTGTCTTTCCAACAGGTGAAAGGAACTGTTTCCTTCACCCGGATTCCCAGAGAGTGAAATGATGCAGAATAACAATCTCATGAATGAGAAAATCATTGACAAAGGAGCGCTTTTCGGAGGCGTTTTTTGTTTTTTGGGATAGAAAACCGGGACGGGGTGTGCTATCATATATGAAATTAATTGTTTGATTTCTGAAACGATAAGAAACGAGGCTTGCCATGCTGAAAAACAATATCGAACTTGATGTAAAAACCCGTTGCATCGAGAAAAAAATCGTCCAGGCGCAGCTGGCAGAGGACATCGGAACCTCAGGGACCTATGTTTCCCGCCTGATTAAGCATCCGGAAAAAATCGTAAATAAAACCTTTATTGCCATAATGGAACAGCTTGGCTATGATGTGGAGCTTACCTATGTAAAGCGGAACGGGGACTGACCGGAAGACGATTCCTGTTGTGGAGTCTGGAAAATGTGAACGGTTTCCATTAAAGAGCTGCGCTGCTGTGATGCGGAGGGTGAAATGTATTCCCCTGTGCAGCGCAACTGAAAGAGAAAAGCAGAGCCAATGACGCTTTTGCGTCTTCCCAATGGGAGAGCAATCCGCTTGATGCTGTTTTATGAAAGAGATTGCTTCACCGGATCATTTGCTTTCTGTGCCCGGGGCGGGGGGGAAAGTATGGAGGTAAGGCTGATGAGAAGACGATTCATAATCATGAAAGAAAAACGAAAAAAGAAGAAACTTTGCAGTTTTCTGCTGTGTTTTGTTATGCTTTCCGCATTGGTCATCCAGGCTTTTGCGGATTCAGAAGTTCCTCTGAATGACTCCTTAACGGTCGGCGTCCCGTTAAACCGCAGCCCGATTTTTTACATCAACGCCGATACAAATGAAATTACAGGCATAGGCGTGGATCTGATGCGCATTGCGGCGGGAAACGCCGGGTTCGAGGTCACCTTCCGGCCTATGACAGAGAAGACGCTGAAAGATGCGCTGGATAATCCGTCCTACGATGTCATACTGCCCTTTGGCAGCGCTGTGGAAAGCACCTCCGGGAAGCCCAGCATCGTTTCGGAAAACATCATGCAGACTCCGTTTACCCTGATGACTGCCGGCAGCAAGACGCATCCACCGCTGAACGATCTGCATGTCGGAATGCTGAGCTCTCTTGCAGCCGGTGCTGAGACTGTCCGTCAGTTATATCCGGGAATGGAGATCACACTGTACAGCAGCATGAGCGAATGCGTAAAGGCGCTGCGTGCAGGAGAGGTAGACGCATTGCTGCATAATTCCTATGTATGGAGTTATGTTCTGCAGAAACCTGCTTACAGAGATCTTACGGTACAGCCTCAAGCCATGTTCTCGATGGACTTCCGTGCAGGTACGCCGGATACACCTGAGGGACAGAGGATTATCGCCCGTCTGAATGAGGGGATACAGGCGTTAACTGACACGCAGCGTCAGGCGGTAATTCTGGATCATACCTCCCGAAAACTGTACCGTTATGATTTTTCGGATTACTTTTACCAATATGGACTGATTGCGCTCCTGATAGTGCTGCTCCTTATTATACTGCTCCTGATTGCGATGCAGAGGGTCCGGGCGGTTCGAAAGTGGCATGAGGAAAAGGTGCGTCAGATGACGGAATATGATCCTCTGACCGGTGTTTACAGCATGAATGGATTCCGCAAGCGGGTGGAAGTCCTGCTGCGCACTTTTCCGGACGCGCCGTATTTTCTTTCCTACAACAACATCAGGGATTTCAAATATATCAATGACAGTCTTGGACGGGAAGCCGGAGATGAGCTTCTCCGGTTCTGGGCTTCCAAATCCATGAAGAATCTGTCCGAGAAGGATGAGGCCATCGGGAGAATTGATGCCGATCATTTTGCAGTCCTCCGCCATATCGTGTCTGAAGAACGGATGCGCGAGGATGAGCAGAATGTATTTGCACCGGTATACAACTTCTTTCTGAATCAGGGAATCAATTTCAGAGTCCAGATCTGCACAGGTATTTATGTGCTTACTCCGAAAGACTTCAGAAATATCGATGTGGATCATATGCTTGACCTTGCCCGTGTGGCAGAGAAAAGAGTCCGGGACAGCCGTAAAGGCGCCTTTGAGTTTTATAACCCTGATCAATGGGACAAGGGCAAAAGAATCGCAGAGATCATTAATTACCTTCCTGCGGCAATCAAGGCCGGAGATATTCAGGTCTGGTATCAGCCTCAGGTGAACTATGAAACCAGAATGGTAACAGGTGCGGAAGCCCTGTGCCGGTGGGATCATACCAAACTGGGCTGGCTGTTTCCGTTTGACTTTATCGGGACGCTGGAGGCAGCGGGACTGATCTTCGATCTGGACTGTTTTGTCTGGGAAAGAGTCTGTCAGGACCTTCACAGATGGAATGAACAGGGTAAACGCAAAATTGTTTCTGTAAATGTATCCCGTGATGATATCCGGGAGGACCGGGATATTTCTGTACATTTCCAGAACCTGATTCAGAAGTATAACCTGACGCCTGATCAGCTCCATGTTGAGATTACCGAAACCGCCTATGTCGAGAATTCCGAGCTTCTGATCAGTACAACGGAAAAGCTGCGTTCACTGGGATTTCAGGTGGAAATGGACGACTTTGGAAGCGGGTATTCTTCACTGCATATGCTGAAGGAAGTACCGGTTGACCGGATCAAACTGGATCTTCACTTCCTGACTGCATCAGGAGATTCGGAAAAATGCCGCATCATCGTCCGGAATATTACACGAATGATCAACGAACTGGGGATGAAAATGATCGCCGAAGGGGTAGAGCAGGCCGATCAGGCGGAGTTCCTGAAGAGCATTGGCTGTGCCGAAATGCAGGGCTATTACTTCTATAAACCTATGCCTGTACAGGATTATGAGAATGTAAATGAAAGAATCTGAAGGAAGGGCTGTTGATGCATTCGATAAAAACCCAGATAACTGTGCTGACAGTCTGTGTTATCGTGATCGCAATGGTCGTTGCCACGGTTTTTGGAGTGACGGCTATACGGGATATTGGAAACCACGATGCGGAACAGACACTGCTTCTGATGTGTGAAACAGGGCAGAAAGACCTGAACTATTATTTCCAGAATGTGGATCAGTCCGTTAAAATGGTTGCTTCATATGTTGAAGCGGATCTGAACGGGCTCGATGACGAAAAACTTCAGGCGCATATAGACCGGGTCAGTGATGTTTTTCGGAAACTGACCTATAACACGACCGGTGTTCTGACATATTATTACAGGATTGATCCGGAAGTTTCCCGAAATGTCAAGGGATTCTGGTACGTGAATTCGGATGACGACGGCTTCGTGGAGCACGAGGTGACAGAAATCGCCGACTACGATACGAATGACACCTCCAGGCTGGTCTGGTTTACTGTGCCAAAGACGACGGGAGAAGGAGTCTGGCTGAAACCCTATATTACGGAAAATCTGGGAGCCCGCGTGATTTCCTATAATGTCCCTGTATACTATGATGGACAGTTTATCGGTGTCATTGGTATTGAAATCGATTACTCCACGATGGCAGAAGTTGTGAACCATATCACGCTCTATGAGAATGGGTATGCCTTCCTGAATGATGAAGAGGGAACAGTTATCTATCATCCCCGGATGGACGTTACGACAATGGAGACACAGCCAAAGGTGCCGGACGGACTTCTGAGCGAAGATAAATTCATCCATTACGCTTATGACGGTGTTGAAAAACATGCGGTCTGGCTTCCGCTGAGCAACGGAATGCGCCTGAATGTCACGGTTCCTGTTCAGGAGATCAATGCTGTCTGGCACAAATGGAGCACCGAGATCGCGATTGTCTTTTCTGTACTGCTGGTCATCTTTGTTGTTCTGCTCATGACATTCACAGGACGAATCACACGTCCTCTCCAGAAACTGACAAAAGCAGCAGAACAGATCAGTGAAGGTTACTATGATACCAATCTGGATTATGACGGGAAGGATGAAGTCGGCGTTCTCACGGCATCTTTCAAAAAGCTCATCATGAATCTGAATATCTATATCAAAAATCTGAATGATATGGCTTACATAGATGCACTGACCGGAGTAGGGAACCGTCTGGCGCTCAGACGTGACTATGATACGTATTTCGGTCACGAGGTCACGGTCGTGATGATCGACATGAATGACTTCAAGCTGATCAATGACACCCGCGGTCATGAGGCAGGAGACCGGGTTCTTCAGAAAATCGGGGCACTGCTTTCGGATACCTTTGGAAAGGAACACTGCTATCGGTATGGCGGGGACGAGTTCCTTGTCATCGTTCCGGATATTTCGAATGCAGATCTGAATCTAAAGCTGAAAAACCTGAGGCAAAACAGGCCTGTGATTGATGATATGACCAGAGCAGATTTCTCTGCCGGAACTGTCAGCGCAATGCTGACGGATCAGGACATGCTGCGGAAGCTCATTTCCAGCGCAGACGAGAAAATGTATGAGATAAAGCGGGATAAGAAGCGTGATGTTGGAACCGGTCGGGAATTATCGGAACCGCTGATGAAAAATACCGAGTATACTGTCAGGGAGCTGAGAGAGTTTCTTAAGGAAATGTCCGAAAAATATGCGCTTGCCCGTGTGGTCGACCCGATCGAGTGCCGGATTATTGAGCTGAACGACGATGGCAGAATCAGCATGAATGAAAGCTGCTACGGCATATGGAATTCAGAACAGAAGTGTATTAACTGTTCCAGCGCATTGGCCTGCAGGACCGGATGTCATCAGGAGAAGATGGAGCATTTCAAGGACAACTATTACATCGTTGAATCAAATCCTGTAAAGCTGAAGTTCTCTAATGGCAGCGTATACAATGCGGTTGTGGAACTGGTGAATGTCCGGAAAGAAAGTGAAACAGCGGCAAATAACCGGGAAGCGGAAAATGTGGGTACCAGAGCAGCCCGTTACTTTGCAAACCATGACAGTTTAACCAATGTACTCAATGCAGATGCTTTCTATGAACTGACCCGCGGGATGATTAAAAACAATCCGGGAAAATCATGGGTAATGATCACCTCCAATATCATGAATTTCAGACTGGTCAACACCCTGTTCAGTGACAAGAAGGGAAATGAAGTTCTTGCAAAAACAGCCTCCCTGCTGAAAGAGATTTCCGAATCTTCGAGAGGCCTGTGCGGGAGACTTGGATCAGATCAGTTTGCGGTATTCATTCCAAGGGATGAATATAACG
The DNA here is from genome assembly GCA_902767305.1 of uncultured Eubacteriales bacterium. Taxonomy (GTDB): domain Bacteria; phylum Bacillota; class Clostridia; order Christensenellales; family Aristaeellaceae; genus Ventricola. Next base: position 1,622 of record CACXHF010000088.1, on the reverse strand, counting down.
AGGAACGTCTCTCATCCATAGCGCAGACGCTGGCAGAAAACTATAACAGCGGGATTTTCAAGTTCTATATTCACTTTGGCGTTTACGAGATCTATGATGCATCCATTCCGATATCTGTCATGTGCGGCCGGGCAAATTCGGCTCTGCGCATGATACGGGAGGATCTGACCCGCACAGTGGCTTACTTTGATCATGTGGTTTTCCAGAAGGTTCTTTTTGACCAGACCGTTCTCGGGAGCTTTGACGAGGCTCTGGACCGTGGTCAGTTCAGAATGTACCTGCAGCCTCAGGTTACGGGCGATGGAATCGTGACCGGTGCGGAAGCCCTGGTAAGATGGCACAGGAAGGACGGGTCGGTTGTCATGCCCGGGAACTTCATTGAAACGCTCGAAACAGCCGGCCTGATCCATAGACTTGACAGTTACATGTGGGAGCTTGCCGTAAAACAGCTGAGCCTGTGGAAAGACACGGACAAAAAGGCTCTTACCATTTCCGTCAATGTTTCTGCAAAGGACTTCTACAATATCGATGTGGTTCAGGTGATGACGGGACTGGTTGAGAAATATGGTGTGGAAAGCCGTCTGCTGAGGATCGAGATTACGGAAACGGCACTTCTTGGAAGCCCGGAAATCTGCGGGCAGATTGTATCGGATCTTCGTCAGAAAGGTTTCCTGGTAGAGATTGATGATTTCGGAAAAGATAACTCGACACTGAGCCTGCTGAAAAACATTAAAGCAGATATCCTGAAAATCGATATGTGTTTCCTGCAGGAAATCAGGAACAATGAACGAAACCGGATTATCCTGCAGTCGGTCATCAACCTGGCTTATTCTCTGGGAATGGATGTGATCACGGAAGGCGTAGAGACAGATGAACAGCTTTGTATTCTTAAAGAAATGGGCTGTAATCATTTCCAGGGATACTTCTTTTCGCGCCCGGTTCCGGTAGACGTCTTTGAAAGAAATTGTCTGAATGCAGACCGGTGATACGGCTGCCCCAGCGGATTTCCCATATAGAATCCGTTCGTCTTCTCCCCGGATCTGAAATCCTGAACAAGGGGACATTTGTGCCTGAAATCAGGCCGTAGGCAGCATTGCACAGGGGCCTGGTCAGCAGGATGATCATGGGGATAGGATCACGACGGGGATTCCTGGGACTCGGAGAAAGATGACTGAAGAGCGGGGGATCACGGAGGAGTTCCGCAGAATGTTCACAGGAATTCAGATTCTTATCGCTGAAAGTCGGACTGTCGGGAAATCGGATGCAGGGAATCTTCACTGCCCGGGTTGTGTTAAAAGAACGAAAGCATCTGTTTCCGGATGAAACAGCATCCATTCCGGACAGACTCACGCAGAAGACGGATGCCGAATCACAGACAAAGAAAATGGATGCGTATTCTGGCAGTGCTCTGTCAGTTCACGGGAAAACTGCATCGGCATTCTGGCAGTTGTCGATGTGAACCCTGCAGGGAAAGGAACTGACGGGAAGCTCATCAGGAAAACAGGTTCTTTGCGGAACCGGGATGATGGCAGCAGCTGCATGAATATAGCGGTTGGAGAAATCTGACAGGATTCGTCAAAAAGAGGGGTGCTGAAATGGACAGGCAATTCAATGAAAACGAC
>CACXHF010000087.1 GCA_902767305.1 uncultured Eubacteriales bacterium | reverse complement strand
TTCATCTTTGTCAACTGGCGGAGAGATGGCCGGAAACGGGAATCCATTCAGAATCCATCCGTATCCTGCGCCGACGCCGGTCAAAGCCGGCCTGCCTCGTAGCGCCGCCATACTATCCGATTGACTGTACCACCGTCCCCATCCAGATAATAGGACAGTTCAACAAATATAGTCTGTTTCTCATCTACCGGATCGTAGTAGTGAATCACATACGTTCCATCGGATTCTCTGCGATAGGTTCCGAACTGGACACCGGCAGAATTCCAGTTGTAGAGCAGACGGTTTCCATAGTCATCCAGCGCAGGATGACCAAGATCCCGGAATTTTTCCATGACCTGCGAGGCAGACATCCCCACCGAAGTAGACCTTGGACCTGACATTCTGCCATTGGATGTATCCAGTCTCACCAGAACCGGATTTTTGGTGTCTGTTTTAGCAGCAAACCAGGCGGTTCCCCAGTCATAGACTGCCTCAAAAGTTTCCATCTTCACGTCGTACCAGCGATCCTCCGGCAGAGACTCATAGCTGAGAGGTGCACCCCAGGATTTGGTAAAACTTGCATAAGTAGTCTTGTAAAGTGTCAGGTTTTTGAAAGAATCATTATCACTGTTGAACATCCGTTTCAGGTTTCCCTGGACCTTGTACGTCACCTTCATCTCATAGCTGACCTTGCCATTCTTGTCAACTGAAACGGCACGCAGAATGGAATCACCTACGGGAATCTGAATAGGCTCATCCGGGTTGTACAGTGTTGAACTCGGTGTAGCCTGCCGGCCGTCCAGTGTATAGTAAATAGCCACAATCTCCCGATTTTTCTTTTCATCCAGATCGCCAGGACGAAGAGAAACCTTGGGCGCATTTTTGTATGTGCCGGAAGCATAGTTAGACTTGGGTGCAGCCGGCGTCGGAATAATAACTGTATAATTCGCCGTAATCTGTTCAGACGGCATTCCGTTTTCGGTAAAGCCAATAGCCTTGACCGTCAGTTTTCCCTCTTTCAGGTGGATCTTGGTGCCCTCCTTGTAGATCTGACCGGATTCGGAGGGATCTGTTCCATCAGTGGTGTAATATACCACCTCATCTTTCGGAATATTGATGGTAACATCGATTTCCTCGTTATAACGTCCCTCCGGATGGGACAGTGTCGGGGCCAACGGCGTATAGGCACGAATCATGATATCGAATTCCTGCGTGGATTCAAGTGTCTGCTGGCTGGCCAGCTTCATCAGACTAAGTGATTCTGAATAGTATCCTCTTTTCTGATAGATGCTGATCAGACTCCGGTAGGCACTGGGATGCTGCGGAGCAATATCATAAATGAGAGACTCATAGATTTCTACTGCTTCATCCTCTTTCCCCATTTCTACATACACCTGCGCAAGGTACAGAAGCGCATCCACATTGCGAGGTTCCCGCTCAAGCGCCACCTTCAGCGCCTCAACAGCCCGTTCACGGTAGCCCTCACCCATCAGCTGTTTTCCAAGGGTAATATACGCATCCGTTCTTGCCATGGACCAACCCCATTCCGCCATCATCTGCTGCCCGTCCTCGGTCCAGATGAGCATGTAGCTGCCGTAGGATAATCCGAAAAACAGACTCAGCAGAATGATCCGAATCGCAAAAAACAGCCTCTTATGGCTTTTTCGAATCAATGGTGGATTGGAAACAGCCGGTCTGGCATTCACCTTTTTTTTGACCGTTCTGGTAGAACGGCGCACATAGCGGACTTCTGCATCCTTTTCGCTTTCATTCCCGAACATTTTCGACAAGTTCTGCCGTCTTGCCTCTATCTTCTTTATCGCTGCAGCATCCGATGATTCAGGCCGTTTCTTCCGTTCTGGTCTCTTCCGTTCCCCGGTTCTCTGCATGTTCCGTGCCCTGGCAGCATCCGCCCTGGCCTCGGAATAGTCCGCAGCCACATCATCCTCCACCCTTGTTTCGGCACGAAACGGCTGTGTCCGCCGGCGGTTACGGACCTCCTGCTCGTCCGGCAAATTCACTTCGGAGCGCCGGCGATGGACTGCATGAATCCGGGCCGAACATCCCGGACAGCGGAACGTACTGTCAGATATCTCACGTCCGCAGTTAGGACAGATCATGCTTTACCTCCCTTTACGCATCCGCCGGGCTGACGTTCAGTCCCCCATATGACTGAGTGCCTCATAATAGGGATCGCCGGCATACTCGCGTTCTGCCGGTCTTTCGCCGCCCAGTGCTTCAATAGCATTGGCAATCTCCACAAAATCAAGGTATCCCAGTTCCGGCATCTGGCTGGCTTCCATCAGAACAGGCAGAGCCCGTTCATCCTCATACTTTGCCAGATAAGATGCAAACAGTGCCCGCATGCCGGTCTGTGTACGGAAGCGTTCCTCAAGTATCGCATAAATCCGGTCATCTCCCGGAAAATTACAGAGAATATCTGCAAAAATGTTTTTTGCTGCTGCTCCGGCTGTTTCATATCGGGCCAGCACCGGCTCTACCACCTGTTTTCCCATGGCACACAGGCTCTCTGCGCAGATATCTCCCAGGTCACTGGATTCCTCAAGCGGAGCTATCAGATCAATATACAGATTCATCGGCCGGTCTCCGCCGATCTCCTGCATAAGTGACACGGCTGTCATCCGGATCTCCTCATCCTGCTCCGGATTCTGAATCAGATCGAGAAGCAGCGGCTCCGCTTCCTTGCCGGTTTCAACAATCCGCTCAAGAAGCAGATCCGGAACCGGCGTATGGCTGAGAATGTACGAACGAAGCAATGTCACAAGTTCTCCTGCATCCCGGATGGAACCGAAGTATTCCTCCGGTGTCTGCCCGTTCAGACTCTCAAGCGGTGTATGAAGGAATTCAGTATACACGTCCGGAATCATTTCTTCAAGTTTGTCCATATTGGTTCCGTATGACTCTGCGTTATCGCGCATCCAATGTTTCAGATACGTTTCAAAGGCCTCATCCAGATTCACAATAATCATGCTTTTTCCTCATTTCTGTCAAGGCCCTCTCTCAGAAGTGCCTCAAGTTCCTCCCCGGTAAACTGATAATGCCTGCGGCAGAAATGGCAGGACACCTCACACCCGTTCTGCTCACGGATCAGTTCCCTGATATCCTTTTCGCCCATGGAAAGGATCACCTGTTCAATCTTCTTCCGACTGCAGTCGCAGGTCAGTGTGAGCGGCATGCTCTCAAGGATTTCCGGATCAAGCCCGCGGAAGCAATTCTCTGCAATCTCTTCCAGCGTCATCTCAGACAGAAGCTGAGAGATGCTGGAAAACAGTTCCGCACGGATTTCCAGCTGATCAATAAGCGCATCCGAGCATTCCGGCATAGCCTGAATCAGAATACCACCCGATGACTGAACTTCCTCACCTACCAGTGTTCCAAGGGCACAAAGGGTAGGTGTCTGTTCAGATTCCAGGTAATACATGGCAAAGTCTTCCGCCACTTCGCCTGAAACCAGGTTGACGCGCCCCAGATACGGCTCCCCGAATCCATAGGAACGCATAACCGTCAGTTGTCCGTCTCTTCCAAGAACACCACCGACATCCAGCTTTCCGTTTGGTTTCAGCTTCAGCTCTACCTCCGGGTGCTCAACCGTCACCTTTACTGTTCCATCCGGGCCTGCAACAGCACACATGGGACCAGCTGGTCCTCCGCCGTTAATCGTACACGTAATCCGGTCTCCATCGCTTTTCAGGTTGACACCCATCATGGCGGTGGCAGAAATCATCCTTCCCATGGCTGCACTCACCGTATTGCTGGCATGGTGAATGTCTCTGGCCAGCTGGGTCATTCCGGTTGTATCGCAAAGAAAGACACGTGCCTCTCCGCCTTTAAGAGTCAGACGAAGAAGGCGTCCCTGTCCTTTATCCATAAATCTATCCTCTCTTCCTGTCCTTACAGAACCAGTGTGCGTCTGGCCCTGAGATGAATCCGTTCATCCTCCGGCTTCGGAGACTGCATTGTCATGCCACCAAATACCTCAATCTGTTCGAATCCCGTGGCGTGGAGCATCTCAGCCAGTTCTTCCGGCTCATATGCCCGGAGTCGGTGTTCCTCCCGGAAGCGTCTGTAACGTCCATCATCCTCCTGCACAAAAAACGTGATGTCCATCCGTACGCTCTGAGTCTGAGAATGATATGAATTCTGCCAGAGATACGCCATTCCCGGACGTTCTTCCCCGAGAAATGAGTTGCCAATAAGCTTTTCCAGTTTGTAACGGGTTGACAGATCCAGGCACAGAAGGCCGCCCGGACGCAATACACGGGCGGCTGCAGCGAAAAAGAGCCGGACATCCTCCGGCTCGCGAAGGTAATTCAGCCCGTCACAGGTACATAGTACAGCATAAGCTGCCCCGGGCACCTCAAGCTTTCGCATATCCTGGGCAACCAGTGGACAGTTAACGCCGAAAGCACGCATTTTTTTCTCCGCCTCGCGCAGCATCTGGACGGAGTTGTCCAGTCCAAGCATCCGAAAGCCCATCCGGGCCAGACGCACAGTCAGATTTCCGGTTCCACAGGCACATTCTATAACCCGCCCCAGCTCTGCCGGCTTCCGTTTTTCCCCATTCAGCAGGAGACTGCGGTAATACGCTGCCCAGCTCTCATAATCCACATCATCCATGAGCTGATCATAGACCCCTGCAAAACTGTCATAGGCCTTATTCATCTTCATCATCATCATCATCGTCGTCGTCATCGCCAAGTTCAACGTCATTCCTCTTACGGCCAAAGAGCGCACCTATGCCCTTCTTTTCGCCCTTCTCAAGCTTCTCAGGTGCCGGACGTGCTGCCAGTCTGGTCCCGGCTGTTTCGTCGTTTTCCTCTTCCTCGTCATCTTCTTCAAAGTCCTCATAGTCTGCCGGACGCAGTCCCTGCCCGACCTGTGCACCTTCGATGCGCGGATTCAGGTACTTGTCAAAAATACCGTTGGCAAATGAGGCGTAAATCAGTCTTGACAGGGCAAAACCGAAGAAGAGATAGTAAAGCGTACACACCATGATCATGATGGGATTCCCGGAATAAACACCAAAGACCAGAAAGAAAATCGGAATGAAGGTAATCAGACGGCTGAGAAGCATCAAAGGAAGAGACGCACTGGCCATCAGAATCCCGTTCCGATAAACATTGACCAGCGACAGTTCATAGCCGACAATCAGCGGATAGAGAAGCGGCAGCATACAGGTATAGACCAGGAGCAGCATCAGCACGATGCCCATGGGAACATACAGAAGCGGTGAATTCTTTCCCAGCTGACTGTAAAAAGTAACAGCCGTATAGACAATCAGCGGAATTGCGGAGGTAACTGCAGAAACGGCCAGCGACTGCTTCCAGTTGGATTTGAATGCATCCTTGAAATCGGACCAGAGGAAGGAATGCTGATCTCTGGCCCAGTTACGCATCACATAGGCCGCGCCGGCTGAGGACGGTCCTGTAATCGCCACACATGGAACAATCCCAATCAGCCACATCATAAGATAACCGGAGAGCTGTCCCAGCAGAGTGCCCGCATCCATGCTTTCTATATCAATGCTCTGCACGGCTGCAATATTCAGGTATGTCCAGAAGATGAATGGAATCCAGAAAATCAGCTGCAGCAGATTCACCTTGACCAGATCGAAAAAGTGGTCTTTCAGCACCAGAAAAAACAGCGCAAATCGCGTCTTCGGCATATTTGCTTCTGTATAATCTCTCTGACCCGCTTTTCCGTAATAGAAACGATCAAACAGTCCCATGGTTCAGTCCTCCTCAAATATTAGTCCCGCATAAAGCGCAAGCCCGTATACGAGTGCATGTTCATCAAAACCGAACAGCGGAGAGTGAAGCGGCTGTCCATATCTCTCATCTTTACAGCCAAGGAAAGCAAACGCTCCCGGGCATGCCAGCTGATAATAAGAAAAATCCTCCGCTGTCATTCGCGGTACTGCTTCAGCAAACCGTTCCCCCGCTGTACGGCGTACCCGCTCAAAAGCTGCTGCATCATTGCAGGTGCAGGGATAATAAACATGCTTCGTCAGTGTCCCACGAACATCAAACCCCGCCTCTATACCGGAAATCAGTGAACGAATCAGTACTTCGATTTTATCGAACACGTCGTTTGAATAGGTTCTCACAATTCCCTCTAGTTTTGCCTCATCTGCCAGCGTGTTGCGAATCCGACCGGCTTCCATATGCCCGATGGTGACCACAGCCCGCTCAGCCGGATCAATCCGCCTTGAAATTATGCTCTGCAGTTCCGTCAGAAAATAGGCAGATGCCAGAATGGCATCCCGTCCAAGATGCGGTGCTGCTCCATGACTGGCCTGTCCGTCAAACCGTACATCAATCTCACAGGTAGAGGCCATGATCGGTCCTTTCACACAGGCAATCGTTCCCAGCGGCACATCCGGCATCATGTGCAGTCCATATATCTCACACACCTCAGGATTCAGAAGTGCACCCGCCTTGACCATCCGGTCAGCACCACCTGTCGTTTCCTCCGCCGGCTGAAAAATCAGAACCACGTCCCGGGGCAGATTCCGGTGCTCGGAAAGAAACTGTGCCAGTGTCAAAAGCATTGCCATATGCCCGTCATGACCGCAGGCATGCATTCTTCCCGGATGCACAGATCCAAAGGGACAGCCTTCCGGCTCCTCAACCGGCAGTGCATCCATATCCGCCCGAAAGGCAATTGCCCCTTTTGATCCGTTTCCTCTGAATACACACCGGATGCCGGTATCCAACATTTCCGTCAGTTCATCCGGCCGGCAGCGGACAAGGCAGTCAAGGAGATACTGCTTTGTCTCCCACTCCTGATTTCCTCGTTCCGGGATCCGGTGCAGAGCCCGGCGATGTGCAGTCAAGTCCGGTAAATATCTAAGAGCTGTCTCTTCGTATCTCATTTCAGTATCCTTCTGAACGGAAAATCCTTTTCCGTTCACTTATCAGTCAGAATCTGTTCTGCACTGCCGGTACAGATTCGGTATCTAGCAGTCAGTGCCTTTCAAATCTGCATGATTGTAACACACAAATGCATCCCGGTCCAGCATTGTTTTTCCCTGAAAAGATGACCGGAGGAGAAATAAGACTGCTCCCTTCTTCAGTATGAGAAACAACGCCCCTCCCTGAAGCATGCTCAGTTCTCTTCAGGCAAAACAGAATCCGCTCCCTTCGCCCGTTATGGGCAGCGGGAGCGGATTTGAACTCTGTCAGTCCTGATCTTCCAGGATCAGTCCTCTGTGCCAAATGAAAGACGGAAGCTGTAACTGAACGTATCCTCTACAATGGCGTGCCGACGGTCAAGATCCGGTCCGCAGCTGTTGGTTCCTACTCCGGAATTTCGGTAATTGATCAATAGTTCGGTGAGGTGGGGTTCCGGAATTTCCCAGGTATGTCCAGCCTCGTCCAGTTCCTCAATAGTAGGATGCAAAGCCGAGAACTCAAACCTTTCCCCTTCTACCGTCACGTGAACAATGCCGTCCGAGAGACGGACATATGCCGCATCCAGGTGGTTTCCGCTCTCCTGCGGCATGATGTACGGGAACAGCTGCTCCGTCACCGTACTCTCATAGAGACCAAGGCACGTATCATTTCCTGCATCCGAATAGGATTCCGACGGCCCGAATGCCACATACCGGAGCGATTCAAATTCCTTGCGGAGTCTGAGACGCAGAGCAAATCTGGGCAGGTACAGCCGCGGAGCCTGAAGTTCATCTGCCCTGGACGGATTCAGATCTACCGGGAATTCGGGATTGCGTCTTGCATCAATAGAAATCCCCACTCCGTTCGCATCAAAACGATAGCGAAGCTGTACATAGACAAACGGAAGACGTGCTTTGGCTCCCACAAAACCGTTCACCAGAAACTCGGCTGGGTCTTCTCCCTTTTCAACAGTCTGAGCATAGAAATGGGCTCTGTGCATATGCCAGTTTCGGAACTGTTCCTTAATACGCCTCTCATTGTCCGTCGATGCCCGCCAGATCGTCAGATCTGCCGGTTCTGCCAGCAATTCTCCACTCCGTGTCAGGATACCGGAGAGCATACCCGTTGCAAGATCAAGCGTATATACAATTTCGCCTGCCTGAATCTCTGCGTAGCGGGGATTTTTTCCCTCTGTCACTGTCACCTTTGCGGGCATCACGTCTGCCGGACTGCCCTTTGCATATGGGAATGTAAAGTGACAGAGCTCGCAGGGTTCCTCAGCCCACACCGTAACCTCCCGGGTCAGAAAAGCCAGATGAATGCCGCCGAACAGCTGCACAGCAGGCCGGTCTGCAGGAATCGGAAGCTGAAGGGTCTTTGTCTCGTGTGGTGCTACCTGAACAGCCGTCTCGCCCGAGGCAGTCACAACACCATCTGCTGACACAGACCATGCAAGCGTCAGCTGCGAAAGATCTGTAAAGTCCAGATGGTTGGTAATACGGAACAGCCCGGCCTCAAGATCCTCCACTTCTACATCTGCCGGACGGTAAGCTGCTTTCATGGAGAGAAAACCGGGACTCGGGCGTCGGTCAGGCAGTACCAGACCATCCACACAGAAATTAGAGTCATGCGGGAACTCCCCGCTGTCTCCGCCGTAGCCATATCCGAGTATCTGTTCAGGATTCTCCGGATCAGAAATGCGAACCGCATGGTCGCACCACTCCCAGATGCATCCTCCGATGAGTCTCGGATACTGGTAGATCATCTTCCAGTACTCTTCAAGACCGCCCGGTCCATTTCCCATGGCATGCGCATATTCACACATGAAATACGGTCTCGGATCTTCTGCCTCTGCCGCCTGATATTCAAGACT
>CACXHF010000086.1 GCA_902767305.1 uncultured Eubacteriales bacterium | reverse complement strand
CCAACTACAGGGACGTGGAACTGCCGGTCCGCGTCGTAAAGGGAATCCGTCTGACGAAGTCGGACGCAGCCTGTGCAGAGCTGACGGCAGATCTGGCTACGGAAAAAAGCACCTGGCAGATGGTTATCCGCTTCTTTGCAGCGGATGACCGGGTGATTGAGGTGGAACACCGGGTCAGCTGGCACGAAAAGCATCGTCTGGCCAAGGTCAATTTCGGCCCGGATGTCCTGACCAGAGAGATCGTGTGCGATACCAGTGCCGGTTACATCCGCCGCAGCCTGACAAAGAACACCAGCTGGGAACAGGCACGCTATGAGGTCTGTCACCATAAGTGGTTTGATCTCAGCGAGCCGGACGGCGGGGTGGCCATTATCAACACCGGGAAGTACGGCGTCGGTCTGGAGGGGGATGAGGTCAGTCTCAGTCTGCTCAGATCCACCATCCGCCCGGACATTGAAAGTGATATGGGGGACCATATCCTGCGCTATCTCATCGTTCCGCATGAGGGCGATCATCTGGCTGCCGGCATTAACCGTCTGGCCTTTGAGTACAACGTGCCCCTGGTCAGAGCAGAGCCGGAAATGCCCGGAGTGCTGAGGCAGATGCTGAGCGGGGCGCCGCTGTGGCTCCAGAGTCTTAAGATTTCCGAAGACGGCCGGTATCTGGTGGTCCGCCTGAGCGAACAGGACGGCTGCCGCGGGGTTCTCTCCCTGCCGATGGAAGTGGTGCAGCTGAACATGCTGGAGGATGCGGAGGGCAGGACGAACCGGATTGCCTATCATCCGTTTGAACTGGTTACCTTTGGAATACCGCTTGAGAAACTGAACAGGGATGCATAAACCATGATGCGGGTACGGAATGTACCCGCATTTCTTTTTCCTGCGGGATGGAATCCTGTTGTCTGCCGGAGGAAAAGCCGATATAATACAGATAGTACAACTGCACGGAGGAGGAAAATGAAACGGAAAATAGTTGTGTTAATGCCAGGGCTTGAAACCGGGCTTGAGGACAGCATCCGGGAGACCGCCGGCCGTCTCGGATTCGAGGCGGAATTCTGCCGGAATGAAGAGGAAGCACGGACAGCAGTGGCGGATGCGGAGATCCTGCTCAGCAATGTGGTCTCTCTGTGCGCGCATGCCCCGCGGCTCAGATGGATGTGCACCTCCAATGCCGGTGTGGAGCCGTACCTGCAGCCGGGCGTTTTTTCATCGGAACAGGTGATTCTGACAAACTCCTCCGGTGCATACGGGGTGACCATCTCCGAGCATATCGTCATGGTCGCGCTGGAGATGATGCGCCGGGAGGCGGATTACCGCAGCATTGTGGCGGCACATGGGTTCCGGCGCGATCTGGCGATCCGCTCCATCTATGGATCCAGGGTCACTCTGCTGGGGACAGGGGATATCGGCAGGAAGACGGCGGCCCGTCTGCGCGGGTTCATGCCGGCAGGGATTACCGGCGTCAGCAGGAGCGGGCGGCCTGTCCAGGAGATGGACCGGGTCTTTCCGGTGAGTGCACTGGATGAAATTCTTCCGCAGACGGATCTGCTGATCATGTCGCTGCCCGGGACGCCTGAAACGGTGCATATTCTGAATGAGAAACGGATTCGCAGTCTGCCGGAAAATGCCTATCTGGTGAATGTCGGGCGGGGCAGTGCCATCGATCAGAAAGCATTGGAACGCTGCATGCGTGAGGGACATCTGGCCGGCGCTGCGCTGGATGTGTTTGAAACAGAGCCGATTCCGCCGGAGGATACGATCTGGAGCTGTCCGAGGCTGCACATTACGCCGCATTGCTCCGGAAACATCACGCTTTCGCATACACGCCGGTTTATCGTTGAAATGTTCCTGAGAGATCTTGAAAACTATGCTGCCGGCCGGCCGCCTGAGGCACTGGTTGACCGGAAGCTGGGCTACTGAGAAACGGGAGGAAAGAACAGTGAAGCTGACATTGAACGGGCTCAGAAGCCCGGAATGGGAAGAAAAGGGAATTCATCTGCCGGGTTTTTCCGTAGAGGAAACGGCGGAAAAAACAAGAAAAAATCCTGAATGGGTGCATCTGGGCATCGGCAATATCTTCCGGATCTTCATCGGAGGAATCTGTGACCGCCTCATTGAAGAGGGGGAGTCGGATCGGGGAATCATCTGTGTGGAAACCTTTGACTTTGAGGTGGTGGACCGCATCTACCGTCCGCATGACAATCTTGCCCTGGCGGTAACGCTTTACGGAGATGGGACAACGGACAAGCGGGTTGTCGGATCGCTGTGTGAGGCAGTGGCAGCAAGGAAGAATGATGCGGCGGCAAGAGCGCGTCTTCGGGAGATCTTTACAGATCCCGGACTCCGGATGGTCTCCTTTACCATTACCGAGAAGGGATATGCCCTTCGGAATGCGGCAGGTGAGGTGTTCGGCTTTGTCCGGGAGGATATGGAAAACGGACCGGCGGCGGTGAACAGTGCCGTTGCGCTGGTTGTCTCGCTGCTCCTTGACCGTTTTCATGCCGGGCAGCTGCCGCTTTCTCTGGTTTCCATGGACAATGTTTCGCACAACGGGGAAAAGCTACGCAATGCGGTGCTTGAGATTGCCGCGGTCTGGATGGAGCGGGGATTCTGCACGGCGGACTTCCTTGACTATCTCAGGGATGAATCCCGGATTGCCTTCCCCTTTACCATGATTGACAAGATTACCCCGCGTCCCAGCGAGAGCGTCCGGGACATGCTCACTTCTCTCGGGGTTGAGGGGATGGATATCGTCATTACGGAGAAAAAGACGTATATTGCACCGTTCGTCAATGCGGAGGCGCCTCAGTATCTGGTGATTGAGGATCTGTTCCCAAATGGCCGTCCGGCGTTTGAAAAGGCAGGGGTGTACATGTGCGACCGGGCAACGGTTAATGCGGCAGAGCGCATGAAAGTCACGGTCTGCCTGAATCCGCTGCATACGGCGCTGGCACCGTACGGATGCGTACTGGGCTATACCCGCTTTTCAGATGTCATGCGGGATGAGGAGATGCAGCTGCTGGTTCACCGTGTTGCGGATGAGGGAATGAAAGTGGTGCATGATCCGGGTATTCTTTCGCCGCAGGCGTTCATCGATGAATGCATTAATGTCCGTTTCCCGAATCCGTATATTCCGGATACGCCGCAGCGCATTGCAGTGGATACGTCGCAGATGGTCGGAATCCGTTTCGGTGAGACGATCCGGGAGTATGTGAAACGTACGGGGACTGCCGCAGAGCTGACCGGCATTCCGCTGGCAATTGCGGGATGGTTCCGGTATCTCCTTGGCGTGGATGATTCCGGAAAGCCGTTTGAACTGTCTCCGGACCCCATGAACGGAGAACTTCAGGCGGCACTGGCCGGTATTTCGGTCGGCCGGCCTGAAACCTATACAGGACAGCTGAAACCTTTCCTTGAAAATACGGTTCTGTTCGGCAGCAATCTGTACGAGTCGGGAATCGGAGAGAAGGTTGAGGCCTACTTCAGGGAAGAGATTGCCGGACCTGGTGCTGTGCGGGCTGCGGTGCGCAGGATTCTTGGATGAAAGGCGGAAAGAAAATGAACGAAAAGCGTATCTGTGTAGCCGGTATCGGTGCTGTTGGCGGACTGCTGGCCACCATGCTGGGACAGGTCTGCAGCAATCTGACGGTTTATGCGCGCGGGGCAAAGGCGGAAATGCTCCGGAAAAACGGGCTGGTTCTGCACAGTGAATTTTACGGGGAAAAGCGGGCGGTTCCCGCCTGCGTCGCCGTGCGTGCAGAGGAAATCGGACCGCAGGATCTGGTACTCATCTGTGTCAAGAATTATTCTCTGGAACAGATTGCGGAGGAACTGCGTCCGTGCATCCGGAAAGGGACGGTGCTCCTGCCGGTACTCAACGGAGTGGATGCCGGTGAGCGCCTGCGCCGTCTGTTTCCGGAGGCGGTGGTCTGTGATGCCGTCATTTACACCATTTCAGGGGCAAATCCGGATGGATCCGTTACCCAGACCGGTCAGTATACCCACATGTATGTCGGCAGCCGGGAACAGGATGAACTGCATCAGCGCAGTGCCCGGGAGATTGCGGAACTGTTCGGATCAACCGGATTCCAGTGCCGTTTTACCGAAAACATTGAAAGCGAAATCTGGCAGAAATTTGTGCTGAACTGTGCGTTCAACATCATGACGGCGCGGCACCGGACGACAACCGGTGTAATCCGGAGAAATGAGGACATGAAAAAGGATGTGCATTCGCTCCTTGAGGAAGCCTACCGGGCAGGCATTGCTGAAGGGGTGTCGCTGCCGGAGGATCTGGTCGAGGTCAAGTACAATTATGTCATTCATAATCAGCCGGAGGACGGAACCAGTTCAATGGCCAGGGATGTAGAGGCGCACCGGCCGATCGAACTGGATGCATTTACAGGGACGGTTCTGCGTATTTCCAGCAGACACGGAATCCCCGCACCGGTGACCCGGGAATACCATGAGGCGCTTTCTGCCATGACCAGAAACAGCTGATCAGGCTCCTTGGGCAAACAAAAAGGTGATTCCATATGGAATCACCGGAAAGGCTCAGACAAACTGAAACAGGTTGAGTCCGATTTCCTCATTCATCTGTCGTTCAACCGTTCCCTCCAGGGTATGGACAAACATTTCGCAGGTGGCAGAGACACGAAGCTCATTGATGTGGCCGCCGTGAGCGTTGAGTTCCTGATCACATACGGTGCCGTGCAGGTGGAGATACACGCTGCCGTCCTTTGTGGTGACGCTTCCGCCCAGCTGTCCGATTTCCATGGGACCGTCAAAGGTATGCCGGAAAAAGGTTTTTGTCGGGACGTCATAGACGCAGAGAACGGCATGATCGACGGCACCGAGTGCCTCGACAGTCGCCAGATGAATCTGTTCCTTTTCACATAATTCAGTCAGTTTTGCAACAATCTCCTCGCCGCGGTCCATGCGTACGGCATAGGTGTTTCCGAATTTTCTGTATTCCATTTTCATGCCTCCATCGCTTTGAGCGGACGGGCAGTGCCCTGTCCGGAATGAACACATTATGAAGGACTTGCAGCCGGATGTCAACAACCCGGATTCAGCCATTCACGGCTGAAGAAAGCGCCGGTACTGCAGCCGGATCACAGAGCAGGACTCAAAGTGTCGCTGAAAAAGCGACATTTTGAGTCCTGTTTTTTGTTATGATCCCATCAGTTCTTCTGAGGAGGTGAAAGTCAGTGGATAGAAAAAATGCGCTGTGGACCGGGGAGCGAAAACGGGTGGCAGAACTGTGCCCCATGAACCCGGTGTTTCTGAGGTGTCTTTTTGAGTATAATCCCCATCTGCTGGAAAAAGCAGCGGGAATCGTGCTGCGGCGGCAGGATCTTGTACGGAAAGGGCGGCTGAATACGGCCGGGACGGCAGGCATCCGGATGCAGGACAGAAACGGACAGGAAATCCGGGTGGTGATTACAGGCGAGGGGTTTATTCCTCTGCGGAAAATGTGCGGAATTGTACCCTATGATGCACAGAGGAAGGACAGGACATGTTTTGACATACGCATCGCGGAGAATGATGTGTTCGGAATGGGATGGCCGGTTTACTGCTGCGAGTCAGGAGGGATAACCCGGCTGTACGTCAATGGAATGTACAGCCGGGAATCGGCACTGAGCTCGTTTCTCCATGATCTCCGCTGCAGAAGTCCGGAAAACATGCTGCTGCCGGAACTGATTCTGACCGTCCGGTATCTGAAAGAGAGTGAACCCGGCATCCGTCGAGTGATCCGGGCACTGGATGAGGCCAGACTGGAGGAGCAGACTGCCTTTGGATAATAATAAAATCAAGTACTGAGTATCCCTGCAGGTAATTGTATGGAATGAAACGAAACGAGTATGTCCCAATTTACGAATTGCGACGGTATATTGAAAGTGTATGAGCGACTGATGGTTCTCCCTGTGAAGGGGGTGGAATACATTTTCAGAGAAAGAGCAGAGGCTGTTTTGGCTCTAAAAGGACAGATCAAATAGGATTCGATAGTTTTCTACATATTTACCTCTCTGGTTAATTCAATAATTGACATGCTGTTGACTTGGTGCATCCGTATAGATTGGTATTTGAAAAGCATGAAGCATGGAAATGGAATTCAAATTGCTCATATTCTAGAAATAACAGACGATCATTAATGAAGGAGGAAGAATCACGGTGAGGAGTCAGAGTTATATTGCCACGCCTCATGGAGCAACCATTAAGGAACAGCTAAAAGACAGAGGCATGAGCCAGAAAGAATTTGCAGCCAGGATGGATTTATCTGAAAAGCACGTTAGCAAGCTTATCAATGGAGATGTTCAGCTTACACCTGAGGTTGCCTTGAGACTTGAAATGGTTCTCGGCGTTCCAGCTAAGTTCTGGAACAGCCTTGAGGCTATCTATAGGGAAAAGCTTTTAATTGTTGAGGCAGAAAACGCCATGGATGAAGATGAGGCACTTGCACAGCAATTTCCGTACAGTGAAATGTCATAATACGGTGTCAGCACAGTCTTTGTTTGAGACGGATTTTCATTGATTGCCGCAGATTTCATAAGACAAACATAAATCAACAGACTCACACAATATGCGTAAATCCGCAGATTGGATGAGTCTGTCAGGTATGATGCGAGGATGATGATTCGGCAAGATAAAGAGCCGTCCGGAATTTCCGGACGGCTCTTTTTGAATGGTTACATCATGCTGCGGTAGAGTGCTTTGATTTCCTCGACACTGGTATCGCGCGGGTTGCCGGGACGGCAGGCATCTGCATAGGCACTCTCGGAAAGGAAGGCAACGTCTTCTTCCTTGAGAATTCCCTTGAGGCTGGCCGGAATGCCCACATCTGCGGAGAGCTTCTTGACTGCAGCGATGGTTGCCTTTGCAGCAGTCTCATCATCCATGGAGCCGATGCCCTCAACGCCCATCGCCTCGCCGATGGCGCGGTAACGCTTTCCGGCAACGCTGGCATTGTATTCAAGACCGCAGGGAAGGAGAATGGCGCAGGCAACGCCGTGCGGCGTGTCATAAAGTGCAGAGAGTCCATGTGCCATGCTGTGGACGATGCCCAGACCGACGTTGGAGAAGCCCATGCCGGCAATGTACTGACCCAATGCCATTCCCTCGCGTCCATCCGGATCATTCTCAACTGCCGCACGGAGGTTATGGCTGATCAGGCGGATTGCCTCCAGGTGGAACATATCGGAAATGGTGCAGTGACCCTTGGTGATGTATCCCTCAATGGCATGCGTCAGCGCATCCATACCGGTGGCGGCGGTGAGGCCTTTGGGCATGCTGGACATCATATCCGGATCCACGACGGCAATCTCCGGAATGTCATTGGTGTCGACGCAGACAAATTTCCGCTTCTTCTCGACGTCTGTGATGACGTAGTTGATGGTGACCTCAGCAGCTGTTCCGGCAGTGGTGGGAACGGCAATGGTGAAAACCGCATGGTTTCTGGTCGGGGCAACACCCTCGAGCGAGCGCACATCGGCAAACTCAGGATTGGTGATGATAATGCCGATCGCTTTGGCAGTATCCATGGAGGAACCGCCGCCGATGGCAACGATGCTGTCGGCTTCGGCTTTTTTGAAAGCGTCAACGCCGTCCTTGACATTTTCAATGGTCGGGTTCGGCTTGATGTCGCTGTAGATTTCATAGGAAATATTTGCTGCATCCAGCAGATTCGTTACTTTGCTGGCAACACCGAACTTGATCAGACTGGCATCTGTGCAGACAAATACCTTTTTCTTGCCATGATTCTGAAGCTCGGGAACGATGTTCTCGATGGCGCCATGTCCATGATAGGAAACGGTGTTCAATACGATACGACTGGCCATATGAAATTCCTCCTTGTGTTCTGGCACATGTGGTGCAGCATTGGCTGAACCTGATCTGTGCCTGAGTGAATTGGACAGAAAGCAGAATGCTTTCTAACGGGTGGGAATTCTTTCCACAGACACTATTATAGCATGTCTGAAAGGTTTCTGTACCTCTGGATTGTGTGGTCCGGATCCAGTTACAAAAGTTTGGTACTTCCGGAGCTGCGGCTCAATTGCCTGGCATTTTCCGGAGCTGGCAGTTACAAAAGTTTGGTATTTCCGGAGCTGCAGCTCAATTGCCTGGCATTTACCGAGACTGGCAGTTACAAAAGTTTGGTACTGCCCGGAGCAGCAGCTCAATTGCCTTGCATTTTCCGGAGCTGGCAGTTACAAAAGTTTGGTATTCCCTGGAGCTGCACTCAATTGTCTGGCATTTTCCGAAACTGGCAGTTACAAAAGTTTGGTACTGCCCGGAGCTGCAGCTCAATTGTTTGATATTTTCCGAAGCCGGCAGTTACAAAAGTTTGGTATTTCCGGAGCTGCAGTTCAATTGCCTGGCATTTACCGGAGCTGGCAGTTACAAAAGTTTGGTACTTACTGGAGCTGCATCCGGGACGGAT
>CACXHF010000085.1 GCA_902767305.1 uncultured Eubacteriales bacterium | reverse complement strand
CCTAAAATGGACACAGCGAGAAGAAGAATGGCAGAGAAAATCAGAATGTTGTAATCGTGCAGCTTGAGATCAAATTCCATCAGGGCACCTGCAGGAATATCAGCCCAGTTAAATGCGGTAAAGGTCCGGACGAACATCCGGATTGCATCTGATGCGGTTTCTGCCCGGTCAAAAAACCAGCCGATATTGACAACAAGGAAGGTTCTCAGAACACGAAATACATAGAAGCCTTTTGAAGCGGCAAGCGCATGATGCCGTTCATTCCATTGTTTATAGAAAGGATCCGCCAGAGCAGTAAAGGCGAGAATACAGCCATTATAGAGGCCCCACAGAATGAAGTTCATCTGCAGGCCGTGCCAGATTCCCACCAGAAGGAAAATAAGAATGTTCCCAAGGGCGGCGGGCAGTGTCCTTGAGAGCTGAGGATGCTTTCCTTTCAGTTTTTTGGAAAGAGCAGCAACTGGCCGACTGAGGGCAAAGGGATAAAAGACATAATCCCGCATCCAGTTGCCAAGGCTGATGTGCCATCTGTGCCAGAAGTCGGTCAGGGACACGGCAAAATACGGTCTGCGGAAGTTGGGAGGCAGGTGAATGCCAAACAGTTCGCCGATACCGACTGCAATATCTATTCCACCGGAAAAATCGCAGTACTGCTGAAGGGAATAAAAGAGTACGGCCGTCACAATGACAGCGCCGCCGTGTGCACCGGGATTTGAGAAAACGCCGTCTACCAGAAGAAGTGCACGGTCGGCGATGACGCGTTTTTTGAAAAATCCCCAGAGCATGAGCAGAAGTGCCCGTTCATACTGGTCAAGATCGAAAGGATGCTCTTCCGTAAACTGCTTTCCGAGCTGATCGAACCGGGCAATGGGGCCCTGGATGAGCTGCGGAAAGAAGGAAACGAAGAGAAGATACCGCAGGGGGTTCGGTTCCGGGGCATACTTGCCGTTATAAATGTCCATCAGGTAACCGGTTGACTGAAACGTATAAAACGAGATCCCCAGAGGGAGAAGAAGATTCAGCGGCCTGAAGGACTGACGGGAAAATGAACTCAGGAACTCCAGAAAATTGTTGGTATATTTGAACAGGGCAAGCATACCGAAGTTCAGAAGAAGGACAGCAATAAAAACGACGCGCTGTTTTCCGCGGTTTTTCTGCTTGGCAGCTTTTTTCTGCTCCGGGGTGAGCTCAGCCCGGTGTTCCTTCAGAAAGAGCTTATGCTGCTGTCCGATCGACGCGATTACTTTTGCGCCGAACCATGTACTCATGGCGGTGATCAGCAGAAAAGGAACTGCACGGATGCCACAGTATGCATAATAGGCCGTGCTGGCCAGAAGCAGCAACATCTGGCGGAACCGCCCCGGACACAGATAATAGACAATGGACAGGGCGATGGAAAAGGCAATCAGGGTTGTGAGGGACATGTGCGACAAAACCTCCGCGATCGTACTTCTGGGAAGACGCCATCGGCGTACATATGGAAAAGCTCCGGATGACTGACTGGAAGCGGTAATAGATAAACCGAATCTTTGAAACGGTGGAATTGTAACACAGTTGGCCGATGTTGGCAATTGGTCTGCGGAAGGATAGAAAGAAACAGTCGGCATGTCAGACACATGCCGGAACCTTCACGGGAATGGTCAGACCTGTTCGCTTCTTTGAGCTTTCGGTTTCACGGTTCTGTTTTCCGGAAACTCTGAGGCGGATGAGCTGATACTCAGCGGGATATGAACAATAATTCGGCTGAAAGTTGCAAGAAGCAGTTAAATTCGAGTATAATTAGGAACACAATAAGAGAAAAACGGCATAAAGTCGGGAATATCGGACAGGATGGAGAGGAATGCATGCAGGGACAGGCACAGGTTGAAAAGCTTCGCTGTCTGGTGGACCGGATCACGTATGAATCAGATACATTCAGTGTTCTGAAATGCAGGGTGAAAGGCTATGCAGATACGGTGACGGTTGTCGGCAGTATGCCGGGTGTTCATGTCGGTTCTGTCCTTCTGGTCAGTGGGACGTTCAGAAATGACCGCACCTATGGGAAACAGTTCAGTGTCGTAACGTATGAGGAAGCACTGCCGGCAACGGTCTACGGCATCCAGCGTTATCTGGGCTCCGGACTGGTCAAAGGCATCGGAAAAGTGTATTCCAGGAAAATTGTGGACCATTTCGGTGAGGATACTTTTAAAATTATTGAGGAAAGTCCGGAACGCCTGACAGAGATTCCCGGGATCGGCCGTGAAAGGGCGAAAAAAATCAGTACCAGCTGGCTGGCGCAGCGTGAAGTGAAGAACATCATGGTTTTTCTGCAGGAACATGAGGTTTCCGTTTCACATGCAGCCAAGATATACAAGACATACGGAAATGAAAGCATCAGCGTGGTGACGGAGAATCCTTACCGGCTGGCGGATGACATCTGGGGAATTGGTTTCAAGACGGCGGATCAGATCGCGGCAAAAATGGGATTCGGAAAGGAACGGTATGAGCGGCTCAGGAGCGGAATGTTGTATACGCTCAGTAAGCTCTCCGAACTTGGGCACTGTTATGCGACCAAAAGCCAGTTGCTGGATACCGGAATCGAGATGCTGAATGTGGAACGAAAGCTGCTGGAGGAGACTCTTGCGAAAATGATGGAGGCAGAGGATGTGCGTACGCAGATTCTCGAGCCGGACCATCCGATGGAGCCGGATGAGGCGATGCCTCTGGCTATTTGTCTTCCGGCGTTTTATTTTGCAGAAATTGGAATTGCCTCCAGGCTTCGGCGGATAATGGCCTGTTCGCCTTCGGTCCGTGTGAACGCAGGGACTGAGGCGGCTATGAATGGAACGGACGGTATTCAGTATGATCAGATTCAGATGGATGCCATCCGGACTGCGGTAAAAAGCAAGATAATGGTCCTGACCGGAGGACCAGGTACCGGAAAGAGTACGACGACGATGGGCATTATCCGTGCGTTTCAGACAGCAGGTGCGCAGATTCTTATGGCAGCACCTACCGGGAGAGCAGCAAAACGGCTCAGTGAGGTAACGCAGCTGGAGGCGAAGACCATACACCGCCTGCTTGAATTCAAGCCGCCCCAGGGATACCAGCATAATGAAGAGAATCCGCTTGAAGGGGATGTTCTGATCATCGACGAGTGTTCCATGGTGGATACCATTCTCATGAACAGTCTGTTGAAAGCGGTACCGGACGGTATGCGTCTGATTCTGGTTGGGGATGTGGATCAGCTGCCGTCTGTGGGGGCGGGAAATGTACTGAGAGATATCATCGATTCAGGCGTTTTTCCTGTTGTTCGTCTGACACGCATTTTTCGTCAGGCCGCCCAGAGCAGGATCATTACAAACGCTCATCGAATCAACCAGGGAGAATTCCCGGACCTGTTGAACGGGAAAGGGACGGATTTCTTCTTCATTGAGGAGGAAGAACCTGAAAAGGCAGGCACATCTATCGTCTCACTCGTGAAGGACCGTCTTCCGGGCTTCTTTCATGTGAAACCCAGTCAGATTCAGGTACTGACACCCATGCAGAGAGGCCTGGTGGGGGCGGCGACCCTGAATGAGCTTCTGCAGAAAGCATTGAATCCGCTGAAAAACGGTGCAGAAGAAGTACGGCGGGGTGGGATGACGTTCCGCCTGTATGACAAGGTCATGCAGATCCGAAACAATTATGATAAGGAAGTTTTTAACGGAGATATCGGCCGGATAGTCGCCATGCATACCGAGGAGGATTCGGTGGAAATCGCCTTTGACGGCCGAGTGGTGGTGTATGATGTTAACGAAATGGATGAGGTGGTTCTGGCTTATGCGACCACTGTGCATAAGGCACAGGGGGCAGAATATCCGGTGGTAGTCATGCCTGTGATGATGACTCATTATGTCATGCTGCAGAGAAATCTGCTTTACACGGGTGTGACAAGGGCAAAGCGAGGCCTTGTTCTGGTAGGAACGAAGAAAGCAATTGCATACTGCGTTGGTCATGTAACGGTGGACAGCCGCAATACACTTCTCCGGCAGCGGCTGGCAGGAACACTGCCGCAGATGCCTGAAAAGAAAGACGGGAAGGCATAGCCGTCCCCGTCTTACGGATCGATGATTCCCCGTGTGCGCCGGCGTTCACGGAGCTTGAGTTCCTGCCCCTGGTCGGAGGGAATATAATAGCGGTGTCCGGCGGATTCCTGAGGCATGTAGTTCTGTTTCACATAGTGGCCGGGGTAATCATGCGGATACAGGTAGCCCTTCCCGGAACCGATCCGTTCATGCCCTTTGTAATGCGTATCCCGCAGGTGCTGCGGAACGGGTTGAAATCCCCCTTTTTCCGCGTCAGCCATGGCGTCTGAAACGGCACGGATGACACTGTCGGATTTCGGACTTTCACACACTGCAATAATGGCCTGCGCGATGCTGATGCGTGCTTCCGGCATGCCTACGGTTTCAAGAGCGTTTGAAGCGGCGCTGGCCTGCAGCATGGCCAGCGGATTGGCCAGCCCGACGTCTTCGCTGGCATGGACGATGATCCGGCGGACGATGAGTCTTGGATCGACACCGGCATAGATAAGTCTGGCAAACCATGCCAGAGCAGCATCCGAGTCGCTGCCGCGCATGCTTTTGCAGAAAGCGGAAAGCATGTCATAGTAAAGGGATTCATCGCATCTCAGAATCGGTTTCTGAATGGATTCCTCAGCGACCTCCAGTGTAATATGGATAAGGCCGTCTTTATCCGGTTCGGTACTGAGCACAGCCAGTTCAAGTGCACCGAGTGCGTTGCGTACGTCTCCCCCTGCAATGCGGGCGATATGGTTCAGAGCGTCAGAATCCGCCTGGACAGACATGGTCCCGTATCCGTTTACCGGATCCGCGAGTGCTCTGTGAAGGGCGGTCAGAAGATCGTCCGGTGTGAGTGCCCGGAATTCGAAAAGCCGGCAGCGGCTTACAATGGCTGGTGTCATGGCGATCAGGGGGTTTTCCGTTGTCGAGCCGATGAACCGGATTTTTCCCTGCTCAATTGCCGGCAGAATGCTGTCGCTCTGCGCCTTATTCCATCTGTGACATTCATCAAGGAGGAGATAGGTGGGGGTAGCGTAGAGGGAGAGTCGCTGCTCTGCCTCGGAGATGACCTTACGGACGTCTGCAACGCCGCTGGTAACGGCATTGAGACGGGCAAAAGCTGCATGACTGGTGTTTGCGATGATATAAGCCAGAGTGGTTTTTCCGCAGCCGGGCGGACCATAGAAAATGGAGGAAGTCATGCGGTCGGCCTCGATGGCGCGGCGGAGAAGCCGGCCAGGGCCTACAATATGGGTCTGTCCGATGAATTCTTCCAAGGTTTTGGGGCGCATGCGGTCTGCCAGAGGGCTGGCGCTGCGCTCATTGACGGTAAAGAAACTGTCCATACTGTATAACCTCTGATGCAGTCATGATGATGCTGCAGATGATGGGGGAAACGATCAGAACGGAAAAACAAAAGGAGCGGGTGAATGATGAAGATGATGAGAATGCTGTTGTGTCTTCTTTTTCTGCTTCCTCTCTCTGCTGCTGCAGATACAGGAAATGCAGGAGACATCGGCATCGTTTCAAATGTGAATGAATACGTTACGCTGCGGGAGATTCCCAAACGAAAAGGAATGGAGCTTGAACGGATTCCTCTGGGCGGGAAAGTGGTTTATCTGAGCGAACCGGAAGGGGATTTTTCCGAGGTATCCTATAAGGGAACGATCGGGTATGTACTCAGTGAGTATCTGACAAGGAGGATGCCTGAAAACGGGACGGCATTTACGCCGGACAATGCCATGACGATCCGTCTCAATCTGTTTCTGACGGCATTTACGGGTCAGTGGTTTGGGGGCAACGGCGCGTTTACCCTGGAGGAATATCGTGATCGGGAACTGGTGGACTTTGCAGTGGATACTTTGTTCAGCAGGGCGGCTGAAGCCGGTGAGTGGGGGGAATACAACACCCGGATAGACGGACAGGAGATTCCACAAATTGTCGACCGGTATTTCGGCGTCAGTGTTAATATCCAGGATACCCGCTATCATTACAGCAAGGGCTACTATTATAGCCAAGAGACGGGCGGAAGGTCAACCGGCGGATTTGCCATTATCGACGGAGCGGAGAAACTGGAGAACGGACTGTACCGGATAGCTTTTACGGCGTATGGAGCCGGAGAGTACTGGAAACCTGAGGCAGTCTGCACATTGAGCCCCAGCCGTGCGGAATCCATGTACAAGGATGCACACTATCGGCATGGGATGGCTGTAATCAACATGAATGGCAGTGAGGAAAATGAGGCGGACTGGAAACTGATTTCCTATATCCTGTATCCTTGACAGCAGTTTTGATGAAGCGACTGTTTTTTTCGTGAAAACTGGGAAAACTGAGTTGACCTGACTGGGGGATTAATGTAATATGGTTCATCCGTACGTCCTGAGAGCAGACCGGCCGTACTGGAATGTGTCATTTTCAGAAACGGAGATTCAAAAACTGTACCGAGGGATGGACGAGACAGGCGTGACGGCTGTTTCAGAGTCTGAACCCGGTTGAAACATGCAGGAAACGGGTTTTGCTTTGAGGAGGATACGGAAATGGTCAGTTGGCTGATTTACGGCATGGTGTATACCGGAAGTATCCTGATGGTGTACAATATTTATGGATTCATCCGGTTTGTACGCTATGTGCGAAAACGGGGAAACTGGGATGATCAGAAACTCATGCTGAACATTCCGGTAGCTCTTCTGTGTATGTTTCTCATGGGCTATCTGGGTGTCGGTTTGTTCGGTAAACCGGATCTGCTGGTGGCCGGTATTCTTTTCGGCGGCAGTATCTTTGTGTTTGTCATGTATCTGCTGCTCAGCAGAATTACGGAGCAGGTTATCAAGAATGAACAGCTTGAGGCGGAACTGATGGCAGCGGAGGAGAGCAACCAGATAAAAAACAGCTTTCTGGCGACGATCAGCCATGAGATGCGGACACCGCTCAACGTGATTCTGGGACTGGATGAACTGGCACTGAATCATTCGGGCAATCCGCCCGAAACACGGGAACAGCTGACAAAAATCAAATACAGCGGGCAGTACCTGCTGGGATTTATCAACAACGTGCTGGATGTTCAGAACATGGAAAAGGGCCTGCTGGAGGTCCGAAAGAAGCCGTTTTCCCTGATGGAGGTATTAGGTGAACTGAATGGCATTACCGGTGAGCTTGCCCGGGCAAAAGGGATTGAGTGGCATTTTCATGTTGCAGACGGAATGCCGGATGCGATGGATGGCGATGGCCAGATGCTGGAACAGATTCTGATGAATCTCCTTGACAATGCAGTGAAGTTTACGGAAACCGGCGGCAGGGTTGACTTTACGGCAGAGACACTCGCATTGGATACGTGCCGGTGTATGCTGCAGTTTACAGTCAGAGATACCGGAATCGGAATGACCAGGGATTTTATCGAAAAGGCGTTTGAACCGCTGGCACGGGAGGATGGTTCCTCGACGACGCGGTACAAGGGCACCGGCCTTGGGCTGACGGTGACCCGGGATAAAGTCAAATTGCTGGGCGGAGAGATCCGCGTGACAAGTGAAAAGGGAAAAGGTTCCGAGTTCACGGTCATTGTTTCCATGGATCTCAGAAATGTAGAGACGGAAGAAGAACAGAAAACTTCTCTTGAAAACTGCCGGATTCTGATTGTTGAGGATATTCCCGAGAATGCGGAAATTGCGGCGGATCTCCTCGAACTGGAGGGCGCAGAGTCGGAACATGCCGAAAACGGGCTGATTGCTCTTGAAATGTACAGTGAGTCTGAGCCGGGGTATTACGATGCCATTCTGATGGATCTGAGAATGCCGGTTATGGATGGGCTTGAATCGGTCCGGCGGATTCGTGCGCTGGATCGTCCGGATGCCAAAACAATCCCGATTATTGCTCTCACGGCCAATGCGTTTGATTCAGATGTGAAGCAGTCTCTTGAGGCGGGAATGAATGAACATCTGGTCAAGCCCATTGATGCGGATTTGCTATACACGACCCTGAAAAAATGGGTTCGGAGGACAGAAACAGCAAAATGATTAACTCGAAACAGATACAATGCCCGCAGATGATTCTGGTTGTGGATGATCAGGAATTGAACCGGGATCTGCTGGGGGACATCCTTGAGGAAAAGTATGAACTCCTCTATGCCGAAAACGGAAAAGAAGCACTTGAACAGATGCGGGAGCATGCGGATAAACTCTCTCTTGTCCTGCTCGATCTCATGATGCCCGTGATGAGTGGAATGAAGGTTCTGGAAACTGTACGTGAGGATGAGGAGCTGCGCAGGATTCCGATTATTGTTCTGACGGCTGACAGGAATGCGGAACTGAAGGCGCTTCAGCTGGGTGCGTTGGATTTTATCACCAAGCCTTTTGACGTCCGTGAGGTAATTCTGGCGCGTGTGGACCGGATGATCGAGCTGAGTGAGGGCAGGCAGCTGATTTCAGCCGCAGAGCATGACCAGCTGACCATGCTGTATACCCGGAATTTCTTCCGTGAATATGCGAACCGTCTGCATCAGTATCATCCGGAGATGCAGCTGGATGCCATTGTTCTCAATATTGAACAGTTCCATTCCATTAATGCACTGAATGGCAGGGAGTTCGGAGATGAGGTGCTTCGTTTTATCGGAAAGGAAATCCGGTCTTTCCTTGAGGAGACTCAGGGAATTGCCTGTCGGACAGATGCAGACCAGTTCAATATTTACTGTGTGAGTGATGGAAACTATCAGGCGATTCTGGACCGGTTTCAGACAAAGGTCAATATGTTTTCATATACTGTCAGCGTCCGTCTGCGTATGGGCGTCAGGCCATGGCGCAAAAATGTCGAGCCGCTTCTGCTGTTTGACCAGGCCCGTGCAGCCTGCAATATGATTCGCGGGGATTATCAGAATCCCCTGATGATTTATGATGAGGATGTGCAGATGCGTGAGATGCTTAACCGGCGTCTTCTCAACGATCTGCAGATGGCAGTGGATAAAAAGCAGTTTCATGTGTATTATCAGCCGAAATATGATGTGAGGGTCAGTCCGCCCCGACTGTGCAGTGCTGAGGCACTTGTTCGCTGGCAGCATCCGAATCTTGGGCTGATTTCTCCGGGGGATTTCATTCCGTTGTTTGAGGGAAACGGAATGATCAGCCTGGTGGACAGCTATGTATGGGATGAAGCCGCCGGACAGATTGCACGCTGGAAGGAAAAATACAATTTCAGCCTGCCGATATCCGTCAATCTGTCACGGGCGGATATTTTCTCACTGGAACTTGAGGAAAAGCTGATCGGGCTGATCAAATCCAACGGTCTCAGCTTCAGAGACCTCAAACTTGAGGTGACAGAGTCCGCCTATACAGATAATGCTCACCGTCTGCTTGAGGTTGTTGCACGTCTGCGTGAACTGGGATTTGAAATTGAAATGGATGATTTCGGCGCTGGCTATTCCACTTTGAATATGCTCTCGGAGATGCCCATAGACGTTCTTAAAATGGACATGAAATTTGTCCGGAACATTGAAAAAAGTGAGACTGACTTCCGGCTGGTTGAACTGATTCTGGACATTGCGAAATATCTGAATCTGAGTGTGGTTGCTGAGGGAGTTGAAACTGCCGGACAGCTTGAACTTCTGCAGAATGCCGGATGTGATCTGGTACAGGGATATTATTTTTCCTGTCCGCTGCCGGCAGAGGAATTTGAAAAACTGATTCAACATGAAGTAAAAATAAAGAGGGGATAAAAACAATGACACTTCGGGAACTTTATACACAGATAGACGGGGATTATGATCAGGCTATACGGGTGCTTCGCATGGAAAAACTGATGGACAAGCACATTCGGAAGCTGACGAAAAACAGTGTGGTGGATAAGCTGCTTGAGGCAGCCGAAGGAATGGACCCTGTGCAGCTGTTTGAAACTGCACATGCCATGAAAGGTGTCTGCGGCAATCTTGGCCTGGTCCGGCTTTCCGGAATGGCTTCCGATATTGCCGAGGAGTTCCGCCCCGGGAATCAACGGAAAATGACGGACGAGGAAGTGTCGCGTAAAATTGCCGAAATCCGCGCCCAGCAGAAGAAGACGCTGGATGGAATCCGCCGTTATGAGGAGGCGTGAGACTGAAGGGTGTCTGAAAAGACACACTGAGGGGTCGGGAAGAACGGAAAACTAAGCGAGAAAGAGAGAGGAAAAGATATGGTTCTCTCACCTGAACATAAAGATAAAACCTCCGTCGGTGAAGCATATCTGGGCAGGCTTGGTGCATGGGCACTGGCCTTTGGCTGCAGCGTCGGCTGGGGTGCATTTGTCATGCCGGGGTCAACGTTTCTGCCCATTGCAGGACCTGTCGGGTCGGCAATCGGTCTGACTGCCGGCGGCCTGGTCATGCTGATTCTGGCGATGAATTATCATTATCTGATGAACAGGTATCCGGATCGAGGGGGTACATATACCTATACGCGGGCATGCTTTGGATATGATCACGGCTTTATCAGTGCATGGTTTCTGCTGCTGACCTATATGGCCATCCTCTGGGCAAACGCGACAGCCCTTCCTCTGATAGCCCGGACGATTTTCGGAGGACTGTTTCAGTTTGGCTTTGATTACGATATAGCTGGTTTTCACGTTTATATGGGCGAGATAATCCTGGCATCCGGGTCAGTGGTTGTCGCCGGACTGATCTGTTTCAATCGGAGACGGTCCGCTGTCATCCAGAGCGTGATGGCTGTTGTCCTGCTTGCCGGAATCGTTCTCTGCTTTACAGCAGCCCTGATCCATCATCCCGGAAATGAGAATCTGTTCAGACCGGCTTTCTCCCCGCATTATTCTGGATTGGGTGCGTCATTCATCATTTTTGCACTGGCCCCGTGGGCATATGTGGGATTTGAATCCATCTCGCATTCAGCGCCGGAGTCAAAGTTTTCACTGAAAAAGACTTTTGGCATAATGGCACTTTCTCTTGTGGCAGGAGCAGTCGCATATGCCATGCTGGCACTTCTGGGTGCCATCGGGTTGCCGGATGGATGCGGTAGCTGGTTTGAATATGTTCTGAACCTCGAACAGTACAGCGGCCTGGCTTCGCAGCCGACTTTTTATGCAGCCAGCAGGGCATTGGGGAACTTCGGTGTGACTGTCCTCGGTGTCGCAGCTTTCTGTGCGATTTTTACCGGTCTGATCGGTAATTATATTGCTCTGAGCCGGCTGCTTTGTTCCCTGTCGGAGGACGGCATGCTGCCTGGATGGATCGGTCAGAAAAATGAGCAGCATGTGCCCAAAAATGGCCTGATGCTTATAATGGGAATTTCGGTAATTCTGCCGTTTTTCGGACGAACAGCCATCAGCTGGATCGTGGATGTAACGACTATTGGTGCAACAATTGCCTATTCGTTTGCTTCCGCAGCGGCTTTAAAGGTGGCCAGAGAGGAAAATAACCATCTGTACCGGTTAAGCGGACTGGCTGGTGTTATTGTGTCTCTGCTGTTTGCCCTTGAGTTTCTCGTTCCCAATCTGACGGAAATCAAAACACTTTCGACGGAATCGTACCTGATACTGGCTGCGTGGGGAATCCTCGGATTTATCAGCTTCCAGTTTCTTCTGAGACGAGACAAAAAGCGTCGTATGGGCCGCTCCATTGTGGCGTGGGTTGTTTTGCTTGCTCTGATCATCTTTACCTCCAGTGTATGGATGATGCAGACGACGGAATCTTCCATTGAAAAGTCAGTTGTCCGCATTCAGAAATACTATACGGAACGGCTGAATGAGGCCGGAGTTGACCTGTCCACCAGTGCCACACGGCCGGCTTCTTCCTATCTGCAGGATGAACTGGACGAGGTGGGGGATACGCTTGGAACCAACAGCATTATTCAGATGGCACTGGTGGTAGTGGCGCTGCTGATCCTTCTGGATATCTATTCGCAGATTCAGAAAAGAGAGCGTCAGACCGAAGTGGAAAAGGCACTGGCCGAGGAAAGCAGCCGGGCAAAGACGAGTTTCCTTTCCAATATGAGTCACGAAATCCGGACGCCGATGAATGCGATAATCGGTCTTGATAACATCGCACTTCGAGATCCGGATCTGAATCAGAGAACCAGGGAGCATTTGGAAAAGATCGGTGCCAGTGCAAAGCATCTTCTGGGATTGATCAACGATATTCTGGATATGAGCAGAATCGAATCAGGCAGAATGGTTCTTAAAAATGAGGAATTCTGTTTCCGGGAGTTTCTGGATCAGATCAACATTATGGTTAATGGTCAGTGCCAGGACAAAGGACTGCATTACGAGTGTAATATTGTCGGAAGCGTGAGCGATTACTATTTTGGTGACGATATGAAACTCAAACAGGTTCTGATCAATATTCTTGGCAATGCAGTTAAGTTCACTAATGCGCCGGGCAGTGTAACACTGACCGTTGAACAGACCAACAGTTATGAGGGAATCAATATCCTGCGTTTTATCATGCAGGATACGGGCATCGGAATGGACAAGGAATACATTCCGAAAATCTTTGAAGCTTTTTCTCAGGAGGATGCGGCAAGCACCAATCGCTACGGTGGCAGCGGCCTGGGCATGGCCATTACCAAGAATTTTGTCGAGATGATGAACGGTGATATTCATGTGGAGAGCGAAAAAGGTGTCGGCACCACATTCACTGTGACGATTCCGTTGAAGTCGTCCAGCAGGAGTGCTGTCGCAGAGCATGACATTACTCTGCCGGGCGAACTTCGCGTGATGATTGTTGATGATGATGAGATTGCCTGTGAACACAGTCAGATGGTTCTGCGGTCGATCGGGATTGAACCGGATACATCGACGAAACCGCTGGAGGCACTTGAGACAATCCGGAAGGCTTACGAGCAGGGACATCCGTATCAGCTGCTTCTGACGGATTACCGGATGCCGGAGATGAACGGTCTTGAGCTGGTACATGCAATGCATGCATTTGATCATTACGATACAGCAGTGATCATGCTGACCGGATATAACTGGGATATCATTGAAGAAGAAGCTGAGAAAGAAAAGATCGACAGCTTTGCAGCCAAACCGCTGTTTACGGACAGCCTTCAGAGGACGATTCATTCTGTTCTGGAAAAGCGGAAAGGTGTGACGGTACTCCCCGCGGAAGAGGTTTCCGATGTATCTGAAACCGGGCTGCTGGCTGGCTGCAGAGTGCTGATGGCCGAGGACGTGGAACAGAATGCTGAGATACTGGCGGATCTTCTTGATCTTGAGGACATTGAGTCTGAGCATGCTGAAAATGGTGAGGTTGCCGTCCGGCTGTTTACTGAGCATCCGGCGGGCTACTATGATGCCATTCTGATGGACGTCCGCATGCCGGTAATGGACGGACTCGCGGCCACAAAGCTGATACGTGCTATGGAGCGCGAGGATGCCCGGACGATCCCGATTATCGCCATGACGGCCAATGTCTTTGATGAGGACGTGGAGCGGTCGCTGCAGGCAGGAATGAACGTTCACCTGTCCAAACCGATAGAGCCGGAACGTCTTTATGAGACGATGACAAAGCTCATCCGGAAACGGCCGGAATAATCAATCCGGCATCGTCGACGGAAAGCAGTCGGATCTGCTTCGGATTCCACAGAGAGTTTGTTTCTGCGGGAAAAAAGAGGAAATGCCGCTCACTCACCGGGAGCGGCATTTCCTTTTCTATATTTACCACAGGCGACAGTCATGTACTTGTCTGGCAGCACCATGAACGGCGATTTAAACAGAAAGCCTTGACATTCATCTGGTGACTCCGTATCATCACGGCGTGACAGCCTGTATTGGACAATCGGGCAGACAACAGAGAACGAGACCCGGAGGAGGCGTGAGCGTGAATATAACAGAACACAGATATCGTACGATTGTGGTCGGCTCAGGCGCTGCAGGTTATGCCAGTGCCATTCGTCTGGCTGAATCGGGCATTGAAACAGTGCTGGTGACGGAAAATGTGAATGCGGGAACTTCCCGCAACACAGGATCTGACAAGCAGACCTATTACAAGCTTTCCCTCGCGTCAGGAGACGCAGACAGCGTCCTTCAGATGGCGGAGGATCTTTTTTCCTGCGGTGCAGTGGACGGTGACCTTGCCCTCTGTGAGGCAGCACTCTCAGTGAGGGGATTTTTCTATCTGCTGGAACTTGGGGTTCCGTTTCCCTCTACAGCTTATGGGGAATACATGGGGTATAAGACGGATCATGACCGCGGCAGGCGGGCTACCAGTGCCGGACCCTATACCTCGAAAATGATGACGCAGTGTCTGGAACAACGGGCACTTGAACTGGGAATTCCGGTTTTTGCTCCGCTGCAGGTAATCCGTCTTCTGGTACGCCAGGGACAGATCTGCGGAATTCTCTGTCTGGACCGGAATGATCCACAGAATCCGGATGCACGGATTCTCCTGTGTGAATCGCTGATTCTGGCTACGGGCGGTCCGGCGGGTATTTATCGCGACAGTGTATATCCGGCAAGCCAGCTTGGGGGCAGCGGAATGGCGCTGGAGGCCGGCGTACACGGGAAAAACCTGACGGAGTGGCAGTTCGGCATGGCGTCCCTGCATCCCAGGTGGAATGTATCAGGATCCTACATGCAGGTTTTGCCGCGGTTTGTTTCTACGGACAAAGACGGAGAAAATCCGCGGGAATTTCTGGCGGAATTCTTCAGTGACATTCCGGATATGCTCTCCCGCATTTTTCTGAAAGGCTATCAGTGGCCGTTTGATATCCGGAAAGCAGACGGTTCATCCCTGATTGACCTTCTGGTTTACCGGGAAAGGGTTATGCGGCGGAGAAGAGTTTTCCTGGACTTTACAAGAAATCCGCTGGATCAGCCGATTCCGCTGGACCAGCTGATTCCGGAGGCACAGGAATATCTCCGGAATGCCGGCGCACTGCAGGGAACCCCGATTGACCGGCTGAGAACGATGAATGAACCGGCTGTCCGGTTTTATCTGGATCACGGGGTGGATCTGAGTCGGGAAATGCTGGAAATTGCTGTGTGTGCGCAGCACTGCAACGGTGGCCTTGCGGCCGACGCAAACTGGGAGACAAATATTCGCGGTGTTTTTGCAGTGGGAGAGGTATGCGGCAGCCATGGAGTTACGCGGCCGGGTGGTTCTGCACTGAATGCGGGACAGGTCGGGGCTATTCGTGCGACCGACTGCATCCGTCGCCGTGTCCGTGAGACCGGCAGCTGGGATATTCCGGAGGAAGTTCTCAGTGAAATTCGTGACGAGGGGATTGCGTTCCTTTTACAGGCCAGAGATGCACACGGGGAACGGAAAGCAGCGGAGCTCTTTACTCGATTTGCCGGTGAAATGAGCGATGCTGCAGGACTTCTTCGAAATCCGGCCAGCATGCATGAGCTGCTTGAACGTGTCAGTGTACTGCTGGCAGACTATTCGGGCAGTGTTGCCAGACCGGAGGGCGCAGAACTCTCCGTCTTTTATCGGCTTCGCGATATGCTGATCACCCAGAGAGCTGTTCTTACTGCCATGTGTGATTATGCAGAGAAGGGTGGAAGCCGCGGCTCGGCCCTTTATACCTGTTCAGATGGAAAGCTGGCTGCGGATGCATTGCCGGAGCAGATGCGATATCGGCTTGACGGCGGGGAACTGAACGGAAAAATTCAGGAAACAGTTGGGACGGTCTGCCTGTGGCGGGATGTCCGGCCGATTCCGGAATGTGATTATTTTTTCGAAAATCAATGGAAAGAATACCGCCGGAGGGAAGGAATTGAGTAGCCATCCGGATCAGTGCGTCTGAAATCGGATTCCCCGGGCGCTGCGGAACAGCGCAGTGCCCGGGATTATCCGGAAATGTACAGACAAGACAGGAACCAATGAAAAATAGGGCTTTACTTTTGGTCGGTTTCCAGTTAAACTAGGGCAGTCTTAAACGCAGTGAGACAGGACACGTCTGCAGGGAACGCAAAGAGAGCCGGGAATGGTGGGAGCCGGTGGGGAAATGCAGAACGGGATCACCTGTTTAGCGGCCTTTCCGAGTCTATACGACCAGGGAGGGACGGAGCAGCTCCGTTACAGCATTAAGTGGATGCTATGGCATCAAGTTGGGTGGTACCGCGATCAGGCTTCGTCCCATATGGGAAGGAGTTTTTTCTTTTTGGCAAAGCAGCGGCAGGCTCTGTCTGTCCGTTCTTTAGGAAACAGAGGAGGAACAGTATGTATCAGAAGGTTTCCACAGATATGAATTTCGCCGGACGTGAGGAAGAAGTCCTTGCATTCTGGCGGGAAAATGAAGTGTTTCACAAGATGATGAAGCTGCGTGAAGGCGCTGAACCGTTCACGTTCTATGACGGACCGCCGACCGCCAACGGCAAGCCCCATATCGGCCATGTCCTGACCCGCTCCATCAAAGACGTAATCCCCAGATATCGGACCATGAAAGGTTTTGATGTCCTGCGCAAGGCAGGATGGGATACCCATGGTCTGCCGGTTGAACTTGAGGTGGAGAAGCAGCTGGGGCTTGACGGCAAGCCGCAGATTGAGAAATACGGCATTGAACCGTTCATCAAGGAATGCAAGAAGTCTGTATGGAAATATAAGACGGAATGGGAAGAGATGAGTGAGCGTGTCGGCTTCTGGGCTGACATGGAGCATCCGTACATCACCTATGAGGACAGCTATATTGAGTCTGAATGGTGGTCTCTCAAGCAGATCCATGAAAAGGGACTGCTTTACAAGGGACATAAGATTGTTCCCTACTGCCCGCGCTGCGGAACGGCTCTTTCAAGCCATGAGGTTGCTCAGGGATACAAGAACGTCAAGGAAACCTCTGCGACAGTCCGTTTCCAGGTAAAGGGAGAGGAGAATACCTACCTGCTGGCCTGGACCACGACACCGTGGACTCTGCCTTCCAACCTGGCTCTGTGTGTAAACGCCAATGAGACCTATGTTCGCTTCAGGGCGGAGGACGGCCGCATTTATATCATGGCCAAAGCGCTTGTTCCCTCAGTCTTCGGTGAGGAGGCAAAGGTGGAGGTCCTGGAGGAGATGCCGGGCGCGAAGCTGGTGGGAACTGAATATGAACCGCTCTTTGACTACGGCAAGGCGCTGCTCAGGAAAGATGAACGTGCCTGGTTTGTGGTCAGCGATGACTATGTAACGACCGGAGACGGTACCGGCATCGTTCATATTGCACCGGCTTTCGGTGAGGATGACTACCGTGTCTGCAAGGCCAATGGGCTTCCGTTCCTCATGTTTGTGGATGCGCAGGGATGTATGACCAAGGAGACGGACTGGCCGGGTGTCTTTGTCAAGGATGCAGACCGACTGATTCTCGAGAACCTTGAATCCCGTGGCCTGCTCTTCGCCGCACTGCCGTTTGCGCACGACTACCCGTTCTGCTGGCGCTGCGATACGCCGCTCATCTATTATGCACGCTCCAGCTGGTTTATTCGCATGACAGCTGTTCGCGACAACCTGATCGCCAATAACCGGAAGGTGAACTGGATGCCGGACAATATCAAGGAAGGCCGAATGGGCAACTTCATTGAGAATGTCATCGACTGGGGTCTCTCACGCGAACGTTACTGGGGAACGCCGCTGCCGGTATGGGTCTGCAAGGACTGCGGAAAAGTACATGTCATCGGCAGCCGTGAGGAACTGTGCCGTCTCGGACATAATGTGGATCCGAACATTGAGCTGCATCGTCCGTATATTGATCAGGTGGTTCTCACCTGTCCGGACTGCGGCGGGGACATGATCCGTGAAAAAGAGGTTATTGACTGCTGGTATGATTCCGGATCCATGCCTTTTGCACAGTGGCATTATCCTTTTGAAAACAAGGAAACATTTGAAAAGCGCTTCCCGGCAGATTTCATTTCTGAGGCTATTGATCAGACCCGCGGCTGGTTCTATACGCTGCTTGCAATCTCGACCTGCCTGTTTGACTCCAATCCTTTTGAAAACTGCATTGTCATGGGTCATGTGCAGGACAAGGATGGTCAGAAGATGAGCAAGCACAAGGGGAACGTGGTGGATCCCTGGAGTGTGCTGAATGTGCAGGGCGCTGACGCGGTGCGCTGGTTCTTCTACAGCAATGCGGCCCCGTGGCTGCCGAACCGTTTCTATGCAAAGGCGGTTGAGGAGACTCAGCGCAAGTATATGGGAACTCTTTGGAACACCTATGCTTTCTTCATTCTGTATGCGGATATCGATCAGTTTGATCCCAAAGCCCATCCGCTGGACGGTGCAGAACTGACCCTGATGGATCGCTGGGCACTTTCCAAGCTCAATACCCTGATCCGCACGGTGGATGATCATCTGGCCAATTACCGCATTACCGAGGCAAGCCGTGCCATGACCGAATATGTGGACGATCTTTCCAACTGGTATGTGCGCCGCAGCCGTGAGCGCTTCTGGGGCAAGGGAATGGCCGGCGATAAGGAAGCGGCCTTTGCTACCCTTTACCATATTCTTGAAACCCTTTCCCGTCTGACGGCGCCGTTTACACCGTTCATGGCGGAGAGCATGTACCGCAATCTGGTCTGCAGCGTAGACAGTGAAGCGCCGATTTCCGTCCATCTGACCGATTTCCCGGTTTGTGATGAGAGCCGGATTGATCCGGAGCTGGAGCGTCATATGAGTGATCTGCTGGATGTGGTGACCCTGGGGCGTGCTGCACGCAGCGAGTCCGGACTCAAGGTCCGTCAGCCTCTGGCAAGGATGATTGTCAGCGGCCGTTCTCTGCCGGATGCGTTCTGCGCACTGGCCGAAGATGAACTGAACGTCAAGGATGTGGACTTTACGGATGATACCACTGCATTCATGACGTATCAGCTGAAGCCGCAGATGCGGACGCTGGGCAAGAAGTATGGAAAACTTCTGCGCGCCATCGGTGAGCATCTGACAACACTGGACGGTAATGAAGTAGTAGGAGCTTTCGAAGCAGGAAGAACCCTCAGCTTTGAGCTGGATGGAACAGAGGTTGTCCTGGAGAAGGATGATGTGCTTACTGCTCCGATGAAGAAGCCGGGCTACGTGGTCTCAACTGACAGAGATGTGACTGTTGCCCTTGATACAACTCTGACAGATGACCTGATTGCCGAGGGCTTTGCCCGTGAGATCATCTCAAAGGTCCAGACGATGCGGAAAGAAGCCGGATTTGAGGTAACAGACCGCATCAATGTGGCCATGAAGACGGAGAATGAGACGCTGAAAGCAGCGGTTCGCGCCTTTGATGAGACCATTCGCCGCGGTGTTCTGGCTCTTTCTGTGGAAGAGGGAACGCTGGAACAGGGGTATGTCAAGGAATGGAACATCAATGGTGTCGGAGCAGAGCTGTCGATTCGGAAAGCGTGAGGAACGACATTGGATTACCGGAAAATAGTAATTGCCGGGGCGGGCGCATATCATTTTGCGCCCGCCATTTTGGAAGATCTCTTTGTCCGCTATCGGATCAGCTGTGAGGTCTGGTTTGTGGATGCTGATCTGGATATGGCGGAACTGACGGCCAGAGCAGCTCAGGCGCTTGCCCGGGGCTTTGGAACCGAGGCACGGTTCTACTATACGACGCAGCTGAAAAAGGCCGTATTCGGTTCGGATGCGATCATCGTGTGCGCGGATTTCCTGGATGAGGCATCCTGGCGGAGCGACTTTGAGATGCTGGATGAGGTTGGTCTTGGAAAGCAGGTCCGGCTTTACGGCGGCCTTGGCGGTTTGATGCAGACGCTGCGCGTCGGTGAATTCATGGCCAAACTGGCGGAGGAGATGCAGGATTCCTGTGAACCAGGTGCCCGCCTGATTCTCTGTGACAGCAGCTACGGCGGGATGCAGGGCGGACGGATGGCAGATGCCATGTCCACGTTTTACGGGATCCCGACGCTGGCTCTTTCGGGCAGCAGTGAGTATACCCGAGAGAAGCTTTCTCTGTATCTGGAGGTCCCGAAGGAGTCGCTTCGGGTGGTCACAGCAGGACTCAGTGCATTCCAGTGGGTGACTGAGCTTGTGGATATGAGAAGCGGGGAATCTCTGATTCCACGCTGCATGAAAGAGATGCGGGAGGACAGCCGTGAGGAACTGGCGGCCCAGTACATCGACTTTTATGATGCCATACCGGCAGGCACACACTGCATGCAGTACGAGCTGCTGGCAGATACCCCACTGAGTCCCAGACGGACGGTGATCTATTCCGGTGTCGGCGCCGGTGACTATGAACTGCGCAAGCGGAATCTCGCCCTCCTGACGGTTCATGGGCCGCTCAGTCCCAAAGGTTCTGCGGCCTGGGGACAGATCAGGACCAGCGGCCTGACGAGTGTGCGCCCGGTGGAAATTCTGCGTGCGCTCTGGAATCCGGAAGCCGGTGCACGGGTTCCCAATCTGGGGATGCCCTGCGACGGCGCAGTAAGCGGTGTCCCGGCGGGACGGTTTGTGGAGGGGCCAGCTGTGATCGAAAAAGGCCAGGTTCACGGGCTGCCGGTACAGCTGCCGGTTGAACTGGAGGATGTCTGTGCACAGATTACGTTGTGCAGCCGTCTGTATGCGGAGGCTGCGGTTTCC
This sequence comes from uncultured Eubacteriales bacterium, assembly GCA_902767305.1. Classification (GTDB taxonomy): domain Bacteria; phylum Bacillota; class Clostridia; order Christensenellales; family Aristaeellaceae; genus Ventricola. Next base: position 2,574 of record CACXHF010000085.1, on the reverse strand, counting down.
GGAAACCGGGATGCGCTTCGCGAGGGTCTTGAGATTGACCCCGCTCTGACCGGAATAGATCTTCTGTATGCAGAGGATGTCCTGGAGCGGATGATGGAAAAGCAGAAAGAGGCTCTTCCCCGGTTCTTTTGAGAAATAACCCCGGACAGAAGGTTCGGATTTTGCGTCATTTGGAGGATCTGCATGTTTTTGACAGATGGATGGACCGATTATGAGGTGCTGGACTGCGGCGGAGGCGAGAAGCTTGAACGCTGGGATAGCGTATGCCTGAGACGGCCGGATCCGCAGGCTATCTGGCCTGCCAGAAAACCGGAAATCTGGAGGCAGGCGGAGGCGTGGTATCATCGAAGTGAACGGGGTGGAGGCAACTGGGAATTCATGAAGCCGCTTCCGGAACGATGGACGCTGAGGTATCATGACCTTTCGTTTTATGTCCGTCCCACCGGCTTCAAGCATACCGGACTGTTTCCGGAACAGGCGGCCAATTGGGACTGGATGGCAGGCCTTATCCGCGCACGTATCAAAGAGGGACGGGCGGTAAACGTGCTTAACCTGTTCGGCTATACCGGCGGGGCTACAATGGCCTGCGCATCGGCGGGAGCTGTGGTGTGTCATGTGGATGCGGCAAAGGGCATGGTGCAGTGGGCGAAGGAAAACCGGGAACTGTGCGGTATTCCTGAGACCAGGACGCGCTGGATCGTTGAAGATGCACGCAAATTTGTGGAACGGGAGATCCGGCGGGGTCATTTCTATGATGGAATCCTGATGGATCCTCCATCCTACGGCCGCGGACCGGGCGGTGAGGTATGGCGTCTTGAGGATGAACTGTATCAGCTGGCGGAGGTCTGTTCCCGCGCACTGTCGGAAACACCACTGTTCTATCTGATTAACGGTTATACCACCGGCTTCCAGGCCTCAGTTCTTGGGAATATGCTGGATATGACCGTGGTCCGGCGTTTTGGCGGACAGGTGACCTCAGATGAACTCTGTCTGCCGGTTACGGCCGGCGGAGTGCTGCCCTGCGGCACCAGCGGCAGGTGGCAGATCGAATGAAGACGGTGCCTGAGATACGGGTTGTATATGAGGACAACCATCTGCTTGTCGTTTCCAAACCGCCGAACATGCCCACACAGCCGGATGATTCCCGTGATCCGGACCTGCTGAATGAAATGAAAGCCTATGTGGCCAGAAAATATCAGAAACCGGGAGCTGTATATCTGGGATTGGTGCATCGTCTGGACCGACCTGTAGGCGGATTGCTGGTTCTGGCCAGAACCAGCAAGGCGGCTGAACGGCTTTCGAAACAGGTACAGGCGAAAACTATGAACCGGGAATACCTGACAGTGGTACGCGGAACACCTGAATCAGGTGAGCTGTGTGACTGGCTTCTGAAGAATCCGGCAGACAACACGGTGAGGGTGGTCCCGGCCGGAACGCCTGGGGCAAAAGAAGCCCGGCTGTCTTTCAGGGCGCTTGAAAGCCGGAACGGATGTACACTTGTACGCGTCCGGCTGTACACCGGCAGAAGTCATCAGATACGGGTGCAGCTGAGTCATGCCGGCTTTCCTATCTGGGGAGATGCACGGTACGGAGGCGGCCAGCCGGGGGAACAGATTGCCCTCTGGGGGACTTTTCTGACCCTGGTGCATCCGACACGGAAGGAAGAAATGAAATTTTTTTCAGCGCCGCCGGTTAAACTGTTGCCATGGTCCGAGTTTTCCTCGTATATACTGACGATTGAACATACGGCGGAGCGCCGTCAGAATCTGGAGGAACAAAACTGTTGAAACGTTTTTTGATATTTGGGATACTGCTGATCTGTCTGGCAGTGAACGGACTTGCTGATCATGCAAAGCTGAAGCTTGATGTCGGGGAGGTCTTGGAAGGATTCCAGCTGAAGTCCGTGGACGAGCTGGACCTCGTCCATGCCGCCCTGTATGTCTTTGAACATGAGGCAACCGGTGCGCAGCTGTGCTATTTTGCCAATGAAGATACCAACCGCTGTTTCTCTATTGGATTTCATACGCCCGATTATACGGACACGGGTGTTCCGCATGTTTTTGAGCATGCGTCGCTCAGCGGTTCTGAAAAATATCCGGATCCCAACCTGATCATGTCCATGTCGATCGGAACCTATTCGACCTACCTGAATGCGTTCACGGCATCGACCTATACGGCTTATCAGACGTCTTCTCTGTCGGAGGATCAGCTCCTGATGAACATGGATGTGATTCTGAACGGAGTTTTCCATCCGCTGCTTATCAAGGATGAACGCGTCATGATGCGGGAAGCATACCGGTATAGTCTGGAGGACAGGGACAGCCCGCTGACGCTTGAGGGTGTCGTTTATTCGGAAATGCTGGGTGCGATCGAGCATGAGCAGATGGCCTCCATTCATCTGGATCGCCTTTTGTACCCGGGGAGCAGCGTCGGGTCCGTTTCAGGCGGACTGCCTGAGAAGATCACGGAGATGACGTATCAGGATCTGTGCCAGTTTCACGAAACTTTCTATACACCGTCCAATTCCCTGACAGTGTTATATGGAAAACTGGACATTGAGCGTGTTCTGAAGAT
>CACXHF010000084.1 GCA_902767305.1 uncultured Eubacteriales bacterium | reverse complement strand
TGGTCGATGCAGTCCGGGAGACGGTCGATCAGGAGCAGCGGAATTCCTTCTTCATTAACCTCTTTGAGAACCTCTTCCCAACCGGTGTAAACCACGCCGGTGAACAGGATGACGTCAACGCCCTGTGTAATGAAGTTGCGCAGAGCCTTAATCTGGTTTTCCTGCTTCTGCTGTGCATCATCATAAATCAGTTCCCAGCCCTCATGGCCTTCAATCGCGGCCTTGATGCTGTCAGTGTTGGCTGTACGCCAGTCAGATTCCTGACCGATCTGAGAGAAAGCTACCTTGTAACCATCTGCCAGAGCAGACATAGCGCTCAGCACCATCACCAGTGCCAGAGCCAGTGCGAACAGTTTCTTCATAGGTGAATACCTCCATCTGATAATTAGCGAGTTCCTCTCGCTTCTGATTAGAATTATAAGGCATTTTCACCAATTGATAAAGACGAACGATTTTCAATTCAAGTTAAAATTTCTTTTCTCAAGCCATCTTTTTTATCACTTTTTTATCCGCTTTGTTGATTATTTTTCTGTTTCGGTTGAACTTTTTTCCAAACGCTGTTCACGCCGAAACTCGCTCGGTGTCATTCCCGTCTGTTTCCTGAACAGATAACTGAAATAATGCGGGTCATTGTATCCCACCGCCAGCGCAATCTCCGAGGAACGCAGGGGTGTGGCTGAAAGCAGTTCCTTTGCCTTGTTCATCCGCAGTGTTGTCAGATATTCAGTGAATGTGATCCCCATCTGCTGGCTGAACACCGCAGAAAACCGGCTGTCACTGACTCCCACATATTCGCTCACATCCCGGAGCATCAGATTGGGATCACTGTAATGCTGGGCAAGAAATGCACGTGCTCTTGACAGCATTCCTCCGCCTTTTCCCGGACGATTCGCATCTCTGTATTCAAGCACGCAACGGAGCAGGGCGACTGCATCATCCAGAGGCAGGCGGCCATCCGCTTCCGTCAGAGTCTGCTCATACCGTACACCCTCCGGCAGGTCCGTGATCCGTCCGCCGGTTTCTCTGAGAATCCGCGATGCAGTCATGAGTACCTCGATCCTCAGATAGGAATCCACCATCTCCGTATGAAATTCCGTTACGCTGAGCGTCGCCGCATACTCCCCGAGAATTTTCTCCGCTTCAGATGCCTGTGCATACTGGAGGCTTTCATAGAGCGGACGGACCTCTGCATCTGAGGGGACAATATCCCAGTCAGCCAGTTCCCTGCTGCTGACTGCAGCAAAGCCCGTATACCGGCCGCCGGAAACGCACAGATGACGGATGTGTCTGGCTGCATGAGCTGAATCCGCAGCAAGTCCCAGTCGTGTCACTGTATCCCCGACACTCACCAGCGCTTTCGTATATCCAAGCCGCTGCAGTTCCGTCAGGACAGACCTTGCAAATGCGTACGCCTGTTCCTCCAGGCTGAGTTCATCCTCTCCCAGAATCAGCGCCAGCGTCCCATGACGGCCTGCACAGACGTATACTTTTCCGCCTGTTCGTTCTGAAAGCGCATAAATTTTATCCTGCCCTACCGAAAGGTCCTCCCCATTTCCCTCCCATGTAATATCTTCTGCAATATAAAGACCTGCACCGAGTTCAATGCCCAGTTCTCTCAGCTGCTGCATATTATCCGTCTCCTCGGCTTCATTCATGGTTTCGGAGAGAACGGTTGAGATCAGCTTTTCACGCATAAACCGGTTGGTTCCAGCCAGACGCCGCCGGATGTTTTCCTGCCGTTCATTCCGCTGTCTTTCCCTGTCCAGACGCTGACCGGTCCTCTCAAGTGCATCCAGCAGGTCCTGGGCAGAAATCGGTTTAAGCAGATATTCCTGAACTCCGAGACTCATGGCATGGCGTGCATAATTAAAATCATCATACCCGGAGATGATGATAATCTGAATCCACGGCATCTGGCGGGAAACCTCCGTTGCCAGCTGCATGCCATCCATAAACGGCATACGGACATCCGTAATCAGAATATCCGGACGTTCATCTGTGATCATGGAAAGGGCAATCTCCCCATCCGGCGCCTCACCGACCATCGTAAACCGGTCGTCCTGCCAGATCTTGGAATTCCGGATTCCCTCACGAATCGCCACCTCATCATCCACCAGGAATACTCTATATGCCATCCTGAATCTCCTCTTTCACGATTAAAGGAACGCGGAAGGTAACCTTCGTTCCCTGCTTTCCGCTTTCAATCCAAAGCCCCTCTGACTGTCCATAATAAAGACGGATTCGCTGATCGACATTACGCAGTCCAAACCCCGACCCGTTATGTCCGGGGAATTCCGGCGCGTGCGGGATGTCAGTTCCCTCCGCCAGACTTCTGCGCAGTGCACTGAGCCGCTCGGGACTCATTCCCGTTCCGTTATCCGCAACGCTGAACACCATCATTCCATTTTCCTCATGACCGCTCACGATGATTTTTCCGCCGCCCCGGCGTTCTTTTATCCCGTGATAAATCGCGTTTTCCACCAACGGCTGGAGCACCAGTTTCAGAATGGTATGATCATACAGCAGATCATCCACATTAATCTCATAATTAAGCACATCCCGGTATCGGACTTTCTGAATTGCCAGATATCCGGAAAGATGCCGCAGTTCCTGCTTTACCGGAATCCAGTCTTTTCCTGAGGACAGAGAGATCCGGAAGAAATCCGAAAGCGACTGTGTCAGATGGATGACCTCCTGGTTATTCTCTTCCTCTGCCTGCCAGAGAATGGTATCCAGTGTGTTGTAAAGAAAATGTGGATTAACCTGTGCCTGAAGTGTCCGCAGTTCCGCCTTTTTGAGATTTTCCTGTTCCATCCTGTTCTGACGGATCAGTTCCTGAATGCGATCCGCCATCCGGTTTACACTGGCAGTCAGATCCCGCAGTTCTTCAGTATCCGTCGGTTTTGCCCGAGCCTCCAGATGTCCGCCTGCGAGATCACTCGTCACCTGTTCCAGCTGCTCAATCGGTTCACGGATAGACCGCTGCAGCGTTCGTCTTGTATGCATGGAAATCAGCAGGCCAAAGATCAGTATTCCGATCTCTGTAACTGCAAAGAACAGCGCCGCCTGCATCAGAGTCCGGTTAACCCGTCCGGCATCCTGCGCTTCCTGCGTGATGCAGTTGCCCAGCATGTTCTTGATCAGCTGAGCGACCGAACGGACCTCATCCAGAATACGCTGGAGTTCCTCCACCGGTGTACCGTTCTGGATTCCCGTCTCCACTGCACGGACATACCGTTCCAGTGTATCCATCGTGCGCCGGGCAACCTCCAGCTCCATCTGCCCGTCAGTCTCACGAATGAGCTCATCCAGCTGCTTATTGACCTTTTCGATCCATTCAAGCGCCCCGCATTCCTCAAAGCTGACCCGGCCTGCTACCGCAGACCAGACGCTCTCCGGGATCGTAACCTCTACCAACGGTTCAAGTGCTGCTTCCTGCTCCATTCGGTGTGTCATGCTGCCAAAGAAGTATGCCGTTGTCAGAACAAACGCCAGAGAAAGAACAGCAGGAATCAAAAGCGCCGTCGTCAGAATACCGGTAGAGCGCCTGACATCCCCGGCAATAGAATGACCCGCAGCCTGTTTCATTCAGTACCCCCTTGCCGGCAGTCCGCTCAGATCATCATACTCCGTAAACATCGTTTCCTCCGGATGAATCACTCTGGGCACTTCTTCCCCGGCAGCCAGCTTTTCCGTCAGTTCCATGATCAGATCACCCAGCATCGGAGTACACTCCACAACGCAGTTGATTTTCCCTTCTTTCACAAGATCAAAGGCCGCCTGCTCTCCATCCACTGTAATGATAATAATATCCCTGCCCGGCTGAAGACCTGCTTTTTCAATCGCATCGATCGCCCCCAGGGTCATTCCGTCATTATGTGAATAGAGCACATCAATTCCATCTCCCCACTTTTCAAGGAGTTTTTCCATGCTTTCCTTTCCCTTGGAACGGAGGAAGTCTCCGGAAACGGATTCAATAACCTCAAAACGGCTGTCCCCTGCAATTACATCATGAAATCCTTTCTCCCGCTGAAGCGCCGGCGTAGAGCCGGGCGTTCCCAGCAGTTCGACAATGCGAAGCGTCTCTTTTCCCGACTCTTCCGCTTTTCTCAGCAGAAACTCACCGGCCCTTCTTCCCTCTACATAAAAATCTGCCCCCACATATGTGGTATACAGATTTTCATCAATCTTTTCGGAAATCTGACGATCCGACAGAATGACCGGAATGCCTGCATTCTTTGCTTCATAAAGAACATTTTCCCAGCCTTCTTCAACAATCGGAACAAAGGCGATTACATCTACCTGATAGGCAATAAACTGCCGGATAGCACGGATTTCATTTTCCTGTTTTTGATTTGCGTCACTCATCATGAGCTGAATTCCATGCTGCTCTGCTGCCTCCTGCACGCTTCTGGTATTTCCGATCCGCCAGCTGCTTTCCGATCCAATCTGTGCAAATCCCAGCAGCAGCCGGTTCCCGGACTCCCCCGTTTCCTCCGGCTGTTTCTTTCCAGTCGGCGTAAATCCGGCAAAAAGGAACAGACATCCTGCAAGCAGGACTAACAAAAACCTGTTTTTGCTCATTTTCATCCTCCGGACTGTCTCTTTTCTGGCGCTGTATCATAAGTTATCGATCGCTGTGAACAGGCTCTGCGCCTCTTGTTCTGCCACAATTCCAGTTTCAGACATTATAGCAAAGATCTGCCCGTAAAAGCTAGTAAACCACACTTTTGCGGGCGGATCTTTTTTACGTGTCTGCGTTAAAAAGGTTACGGATCCAGGTCAGACTTCCGAGTATCCATCTGTCTTTCCCATCGCTTTTGTATCCATTCCTGCAACGATCTTCAGGCAATTACTCTGACACTCTTTCTCTTATCCCAGCTGCGTATATTGAGACTCATATTTAGCAGCGGGATTCCCCGCCATCTATGTAATAACCTTCATTTCGCAGCCGTCTTTCAAAAGTGCTGCCATGGCAGACTGCGTTGCTTCAGGCAGCCTATTTACGTTATACAGAAAGCTTTCCGTATTTCCCGTCGGACAACTTAAAACTCAGCCTTTTCCTCCGGCAAATACAGATAGATCGCTGCTGCTCCAAAGTCATGTAACTTGTGAAATCTATAACCCTGTTCTCAGCATAATCGCAATTGCAGCCTAAGCACTTTGGACAGTATTGAGCTGCTGATTCTGATGCCGATCGCAGAATAAAAGGAAAACAGACGGAAGCCGAATAAACAGCTTCCG
>CACXHF010000083.1 GCA_902767305.1 uncultured Eubacteriales bacterium | reverse complement strand
CAGAATCAGCTTCCACATAATACCGGTAGCGGTTGCGGAACAGATAATAGGCATAAAGTAAATTGCCCTGAAAATCTTGTTGGATACGGTGTTCCTTGTCAGCAGCCCGGCCAGGAACAGCGCCAGAATCAGCTGGCAGGGCACCTCAACGACAGTCCACTTCAGCGTAACACCCAGACTGTTGTAGAAGCGGTTGTCATGGAAGACCTCGATGAAGTTGCCCAGTCCGATAAATTTGTTCAGATTGAAGGAAATATCCGCGTCAAACAGACTGATGAAAAAACTGATTAACAGCGGAGCGATGTTGAATACAAACAGCAGAATAATAACCGGAGCGATAAATAGATACGGTGCCGCCTTACTCCGCTGTTTTCTCATTTTGATGCCTGCCTGCATGCCGGACGCCACCTTTCTGCTAAAAACATTTTCTGTCAGGCCTGTGCCTGCCCGTTTTTGCGTATACAAAAGAGGGGTAGGGTCGATCCCCGCCCCTCCTGATTCACCTTTGCCAGGTTCTGATAAGCGCGTCAGGCTTATTTCAGCAGTGCCTCAGCCGTCTGTTCGGCCTTCAGCAGCGCAGCTTCCGTGTCCATGTTTCCGACGATGACATCCTCGACCATCACCTCAATGACTTCGGAGGCCAGCTGGAAGGTCTTGGTGAAGTCGTCAGGCGCCATGTACGTTGTCGATGCCGAATTGTCGGTATTGGTCATCATGGCAAGCTTCTCAGATGCCTGATACCGCTCGTCATTGATTGCCGGCAGATAGTATCCCGGGAATCCGCAGACCAGAGACCAGGTCAGGCAGGCCGTGGTTTCCGTGTCTTCGAATCCTTTATGCCACCACTCAACAAACTTCATGGCAGCGTCCTTCTCCTCTTCAGAGGCATATTTGGTGATGGAGAAACCGGAAACCGAGCAGGGATTCATCGGGCCTGCATCGCCGTAGGGCAGCTGTGCAACGCCGTAGTTGATTCCGGCAAGATCCGCACCGGCGCTTGCCCAGGCACCATCCGGCATGATGCCGATCTGACCGGCCTGGAACATGGAGGTGGTATCTGCTTCGATGGGGTTGATTTCCTTATCCGTCATTCCCTTGAACCAGTTGAGGAACTTGGCATATCCGGGGTTGACGCCGTCAGCACCGGCAAAGGTCGGGATCAGCTTGCCGTCGGCATCATGGGTGATAAACAGGCCGCCCATGCGCTGGATCACCTGAAGGTTGGTATAGATGGCGTTGTAGCTGACGCCGGAGCCATAGATGTTCATGTCGGGATTGGTGATCTTCTCGGCAAACTCGAGCCACTGATCATAATCCTTCGGCGGGGTGTTCGGATCCAGTCCGGCAGCCTCAAACAGATCCTTGTTCCAGTACATGTAACGGCCTGTCACCTGGAACGGGACAACGTAAAGCACGCCGTCCTTGGAGCAGAGGTCCAGATAACCCTTGATGAAATCGTCGCTCTTCAGCGAGGTCTTCTCGAATACCTCGTTCATGTCAATCAGGTAATCCGGATAGGTATCCTTGTAGGAATGTGCGCCCAGGATCATGTCCGGGCCTTCATCCGCAGCAAAGGAAGCGGCAATCTTCGTCTGGAAGTCCGCGTTGATGTCCATCTCAATATGGATATTGTACGGGTTCGTCCGGTTGAATTCGTCGACCTTTTCGATCAGCACATCGCCGTCTGATCCTGTCCAGCCGTTCCAGAACGTGACGGTCACAGGCTTATCCGCTGCGAAGGCAACGCTCATGATGCCCACGATGACGAATGCGGTGAGTAGAAACACAAGTACCTTTTTCATTTTTGAGTCCTCCTGTCCTTTTTTTACGAAATACATCTGCTATTTCGTTTTAGCTGTCCATATTCTATAGCAGTCTTTGGCGCTTGTCAACACACTTTTGCTGTGATTTTACCAAAAATTTTTAGCTGTTTTCTCAAAAAAAGAAAGAAGGCCGTATGCCTTCTTTTTTCTGACTGACGATCCTTATCTGTCTTTCAGTTTGTCCGTCATCATTTTCGGGGTAATGACCCATTTGACAGGTCCCTTCAGATCCCCGTCCATCAGCAGCTGAAGCATCTCCAGGCTCTGTTTCGCATAGATTCCAAGTCCAAGATTCACAAACGCCGCGTTTTTAGCTAAAAAGTTTAGCATTGAGTTCTGTCCGCAGATCATCAGTGCGCAGTCCCCGGCCTCCTCCATGAGGCGCTCGTTTACGGCCATAATGATGCTGATCGCATTATGGTAGCTGACCACAAACAGGGAATCCGGCTTTTCCGTTCCGGAAAAAATGCGTTCCACTTCCCGGGTGACCGCCTCAAAATCGGCAAAATCCACGCTGGCGCACCATTCCGGCCGAACACTTATTCCGAGATGTTCCGCTTCGCTGGTAAAGCCAAACCGGCGCGTCCCTGCTCCCGTTGTCAGTCTGCTCTGCGTAATGATTCCGCTTCTCCTGTAACCGTGGGCAAACAGTTCCCTGGCGCAGTTTCTGCCGACGTCCACATTATCCACATAGACACTGCTCATCCGCTCCGTCTGAGCATTATTGGAGAGCACAACCGGGATATCCATTTCCAGCGCCTCAAGAAAATCGACATCATCCTTGCGCGTTCCGCAGAAAAGCATGCTGTTAAACTGCCATGGATTCAGCTGCTCGCGAATATCCGACAGATGTCCCGGCTCAAAAAAATGGATGGAGAACTCCAGAGAATACTGCTTATCCTGAATTGTCCGGCATGCATTGGAGAAGAATTCCCCCATGCTTTCATCCAGAAAATCCTTACTCCAGAACACGCCCACTACCCGGGTGCTATTCCCTCCGGTGGATTTACGCAGTCTCCTGGCATATACGTTGGGCATATAGTCCGCCTGCCTGGCACATTCCCTTACCCGTTCCTGTGTTGCCGCCGAGATGCGCATCTCATCCCCCCGTCCGTTCAGCACAATGGAGACCGTGCTGACCGATACGCCTGCATCCTCCGCGATACGTTTCAAAATAACCCCTTTACCGGTTCCGTCTCTGCTCATCTGGCACTTCCTTCATCAATCAGTCCTGTCGACATAAACATAGCATATTTAAACCGTTTTAGCAAGTTCAACATCCGACAGATTCCCAGTTTCTGCAGAGTTCTCAGAGGAGTACAGGCCGGAGTATACTGATAATCCTGACGCAATGGGGTTGTTTTTTTCACTGGTTTTTAGCATTTTTTTGCCAAACCAAAGCTTCAGATATGGAATTGTGTTCAGCGTCCTGTCTTTTTGTAACCGAAGTCAGATGCTGAAGGAGTTCTGAAAATCATTTACTGTCTTCTCCTTCAGAATCGAACCTGTCATCTTCCTCAAATACACTTAATCTGCTGTTCATATTTCATGATCTTCCTGCCGATTTATGCAGTTTCCTGTACCGAAATGCAGAAAGCCTTCCGCTCTCTTCGGCCGGAAGGCTTTTTTCACCACAGATTCCGCAGGTATCTGGGATTTCATTCAGTATGTATTCTGTCCCCTGATGACATTGAACAGTTCCTTTCTCATCACAGGTACTCTGTTCTGTTGCTGCTTTTCAGGTATTCAATAACCTTTTTGATATCGTTTGTGCAGTTCTTGTCGCAGACAAGCAGTGCATCGTCCGTATCGATGATGATAAGATCCTTCAGACCGACCGCTGCTATTAATCGTTTGCCGCCCTGGATGATCGTATCCCTGGTATCCACTGTGACCACATCGCCGTCCACCACGTTTTCAAACTCATTTCTCTCCCGGAACCGTTTGATTGAAAGCCATGATCCCGCATCATCCCATCCAAAGGAACCAGCCAGAATGTAGATGTTCTTTGCCTTTTCCATGATACCGTAATCAATCGATTCAGACTTAAATGCCTGAAATTCCTTTTCCAGCACCATATCCTGTTCTGCCGTTCCAATTGCAGCGTCAATTTTCTGAAGGCCGGCAAACGTTTCAGGCATATATTCCTTCAGGTTTTTCAGAATCGTCGAAACACGCCAGATAAATATCCCGCTGTTCCAGAGATATTGCTGCTCCGCCACATATTTCCGTGCATTCTCCAGATCTGGTTTTTCCACAAAGCGCTCCACTTCATAAGCGCGTCCCAGCATTTCATCAGGGCGAAATCTGATATAGCCATAACCCGTTTCCGGATATACCGGCGTAATACCAACGGTAACAAGATTCTCCCCGGCTTCTGCAACCTCCTTTGCATCCGTCAGGGTATGACGAAAAATCTGCGGATGCGTAATCAGATGGTCCGATGGGAGAACATACATCACTGCGTCATCGTACTTCTTTGCGATGTGTATCGCACCCAGGCCAATTGAGGGTGCCGTATTCCGTCCGACAGGCTCACACAGAATGTTTTCCTCCGGAAGCTCAGGCAGCTGCTCCCTGACCAACTGTTTATATTTCTGATGCGTAGTGACAAACACGTCTTTGATCTCTGCGAGCGGCAAAATACGCTCCACCGTCCGTTGAATCATCGTCTTTCCGTCGCCGGTCAGGGAAAGAAATTGCTTCGGCATATTTACACGGCTTCTGGGCCAAAAACGTTCTCCCCGCCCGCCAGCCATAATCAACGCGGTATTTCTCATCATTCGTCCCTCTCTTGTTTTTTAGAAAGCAGCACACGGTATCCTTCCATAATTATATCGCCTGTCTTTTCGGAAAAAACGTCCATAAACAAGAGCATTTCCAGACATGAAACGTCATATTTCTCACTATTATTCTAACACAAGAAGGATCAAAATAAACTTCCCCGGGCCAAGGATCAAGAGCCCACTGGGCTATTGCCCCGCCCTTAATCGGGCGGGCCGGGGTATTCGCCCCAGCGGATTCCTTCCATATCAAACATCAATTGTTTGTATT
>CACXHF010000082.1 GCA_902767305.1 uncultured Eubacteriales bacterium | reverse complement strand
TAATGCTGCGAAATATTATGAAAAATCAAATGTATCGTGTGAACCTGGACTTTTCCGATCTGTGCACCGATATTACGGTTCTTGCGGTTTACCTTCCGGAAGAGTGCGAACCGCCGGCAATCCCGGATCAGATTCAGCTGGCAAAGCAGCACGGGATTTCCGGTTTCGCGGTTGTTTATGACCCTTCAGCCGGAAAGCAGTCCAGAAGAACTCTGGAAGTGCTGGCTGCACAGAATGTGAGGGGTTTTTCCTTCATGGCGGTCTGCATCTATGATAACCGTACTGCACCGGAACAGCTTATCATCGAACTGGCCGGCGTAATGAAAAGCGGCAGTTATCTGCGGATTCATGGAAAACCTGTGATCGGCGTGGACAATCCGGCGGATATTGGGGAAACAGGCCCGGTATTTGACACATGGCGCAGAACTGCCAGGGATTTAGGCATTGGTGATCTTCTGATCTGGGCGTGCCGCCCCGATGCAGGAATAGCTGCCGATCAAAAAGGACCAGACGCTGAGGCTCCGGACGGAAATCTGCCTGATGCATTTTACGAATTTCCGCCCAGGGGCAAGGACTATGCTGCCAGCTGCACCACATCGGATGGATGGACGGTGCACGACTACGGTAACCTCGTGGAAGGTGCCAGATGGTTCGCAGATGACAGAAGAATCCCCGTCTATCGCGCGTCTATGCTGGGATGGAATGATGTCAGGTCCCGCAGGAAAAACGGAGACTTCTGGCTTGGTTTCTCTCCAGAACGCTTTTACCTGTGGAACAGAATCAATATTCGCTTTCTGAGGGAACATTGCCGTCCGGAGGAGCGGATATTGCTTGTAAATTCCTGGAACGACCTGAAACGCGAAACTGCCCTTCTGCCCGATCGGAAGTACGGCTATGCCTGTCTGAACGCGCTGTCCAGGGCAGTCTTTGATCTGCCCTTTGAAGAAGCACCGGACAAAAACAGTCTGTATTATCTCGGTGCAGGGAATCTACGGATGTGGAAGGAACCGGAATGGCATAGAAACCTGGATACAGCAGCCCTCATTGCGGTTCACGCACACATCTTTTATTCTGAGCTGACCGAAGAAACGCTGCACTTTGTTTCCAGCATTCCATTCCCTTTTGACCTCTATATCACAACAGACACAGAAAATAAAAAAGAGGAAATTCTTCGTTGTCTGGCGCAATCGGATGTATTTTCCGTTCAGGTACGTGTGAATGTCAGTACGCATCCGAACAAAGGCAGGGATATTGCCCCCTTTTTTTGTGCGATGCATGAAGTATACTCTCGTTACCGGTATATCTGCCATATTCATACAAAGAAATCCGTACACCTGGGCTGCGGGAACGCCTGGCGCAGGTATCTGTATCGGAATCTGCTGGGCAGTGAGACTCTGGTACGCGAGGTTCTGTATCTGTTTGAGCAGGAACCGACGCTGGGCATCATTTTACCTCAGCACCTGGATCTCATCCGGCCAGGTATCGGATGGCTGGGAAACAGAAAGACTGCGGAAGCCTTAATGCGCCAGATGGGATTATCGGTTCAGCTGCCTCAGAACAATACCGTGTTCCCTGCAGGAAATATGTTCTGGGCCAGGACAAATGCCATTCGTCAGATGTTTACGAAAGGCCCATCCCTGGAAGACTTTCCGGAAGAACACGGCCAGCTTGACGGAACAGTCATGCACGCCATTGAACGGCTCTGGTGCCTCTTGGCGCAGGCGAACGGCTATACTTACAGATTCACCCGATACCTTGCGGATAACCGGCCGCTTGATATACTGAGGACGTAGACCATGTCATTATCAAAGACTTTGGGAATGATAAAGTGGCGTCTTTCCCATCATCAGCAATTACAGGATTATATTTTGCTGAATTATTGCAAGGACGACATTTACCGGCGGACAATCCTGAAATCCCCCCTCTTTGATGCGGATTTTTACAGGCGAAACACCGGGATCTCCGACAAACAGGATGCGGCGGAACACTATCTGAGAAACTGGATGCGCCCGGGGCATGATCCCTCAGAAGCATTCTGTTCTGAGGAATATCTCTCCCTACACTGCGACGTGGCGATCTCAGGACTCAATCCGCTGCTTTCCTATGAACTCTATGGCCGGAAAGCAGGCTATGAAATCTCTTCGCTGCAAACAACAAAGCCGTCTTTCCCGGAGGGCGCGGAATTTCTCGCGAGAGAATATGCCAATACGTCTTTCGTTCACAGAAGGGCGGCAGTTCTTGCCTGCTTTTTCCCGGACGGCCGTCTCCCGGATACCCTTCTCATCCTCATCCGGGGTCTGCGGGAATTGGTCGACACGATCGTTCTGGTGGGTGACTGTCCCCTGTTTCCATCTGAGCTGAACAAACTGGAAGGGCTTGTCCGTTACGCATTGTTTACGAGGCATCAGCAGTATGATTTTGGCTCGTATAAGCGGGGACTGGCTTTTCTGCGGAAAAAGGGTCTGCTCCAGGAAACCAATGAACTGATCTTTATCAATGATTCCTGCTTCGGGCCGATCTATCCCCTGCTCGAAGCATTCAGAGCAATGAATCAGATTCCCTGTGATTTCTGGGGGTTTACCGGCTACCAGCATGAGAAGAGCCGGTTTTTTAAAACCTTTATTTCCTCGTACTTTTATGTGTTTCGAAGAAACGTCATCGCATCCGGATGTCTGGACCTGTTTATGGCCCGCATTCAGGGAACGTATGACCGTAATGACACAATCGGACATTTGGAGACGGAGTTTACGGCTTTTCTGGAAGACAGGGGCTTTCTGTGGCAGACACTCTGTCGCGATCTGGAACTTAACAACATCTACAATCCTCTGACACTGGTGGCGAAATACCGGGTGCCCCTGGTCAAGAAAAAAGCCTTTCAAAGAATACAGCAGGAGGACATGAACGCGTTACTGGAAGTCATCCGCGCTCACAACGGAACACTGGGAAAGCTCCTGCGCTATGATCCGCAGCCGCCCCACAGTTTCAGACTTCCTTCCATTGAAGAACACCGGCGCACCCTTTCGGAAAAGGCTGCGCGGGTTGCAGACAAATGGAAACGCGGAGAAAAAATCCGAAGTGTTTTCCTGACTGGCTCATGGGATACATTTCCCGGACGGTTTCTGTTTGAGCAGATGAGCCGTCAAAGTGTCTTTGACGTATCAGTCGCCGTTATACCCGATCTTCGGAAAGGCATCGACGCAAGAATGCCCGCACTGATCGAAGCGGCAGCCCGGGCAGCGCAGTTGGCCGCAGATGGAATAGACAGGAAACGCATCCTTCGCATGCAGCCGGATCATTTGGGACGATGGCCGGACGTCTGCGCGGACGCAGACATCGTGGTGTATAACTCACCACTGGCCTGTTCCTCCTTTCGTTATCTGCCCAAATATGCCGCCGGCAGAGAATTCCTGCCCCTTATGGTCTGGGATAATCATACTCCTGACGATGCCAGGCATCTGGATTCGTGCAGATATGTGTGGAAAATTCTGCCCGAAAAATGCGGGAACTGTCCTGGAATAGATGATGAAAAACTGTAATTCTGCATATACTGAAAAGCTTACCTGAGAGGAAAGAATTATGAACAATCTGTTTAGGAAAAAGACTCTGGACAAGATCTCCTCCCCGGAACAGTTGAATGACTACATACGTGTGACGAAGCCGTCCGTCTGGCTGACGCTGCTGGCCGTGCTTCTTTTACTGTTCGGAATGCTCGCGTGGAACATTCTGGGGACTGTGGAGGTTGTGAATTCAAAAGGTCAGACTGAAACCGTCCATCCACTCACTTTCATTACGAATTGACGGAGTCGAAAAATGGCAACGCAGAAGATAAAACATCCAACACGCAAAGGCATAGTCAAAGTCCCGGTGATCATGCAGCTGGAGGCACTGGAATGCGGTGCCGCCTGTCTGTGTATGGTCCTGGCATACTATGAAAAATGGATTCCACTGGAGCAGGTTCGTATCGCGTGCGGCGTCAGCCGGGACGGTTCTAACGCAGGCGATATTCTGAAAGCAGCCCGCAGCTACGGAATGAATGCAAAGGCCTTTCGATTTGAGCCGGAGGAACTGCGCAGGGAAGGATTTTTTCCCTGCATTGTTCATTGGGATTTCGACCATTTCGTCGTGTGCAACGGTTTTAAGGGGAATAAGGTCTATCTGAACGATCCTGCCAGAGGTGAAATCAGCGTCTCCATAGAAGAATTCGATGCATCTTTCACCGGCATCACCCTTCTGTTGGAGCCGATGAAGCAATTCGAGCCCGGCGGCAGTCGAAGATCTATCGTGGCTTTCGCCAAAGAGCGGCTGCAGGGAGCTGAAGGGGCAATCGCTTTCGTCGTGATCACCTCCGTAATTACTACTCTGACCGGGATCATCCAGTCCGGATTCTCCCGGGTATTTCTGGACTATCTGCTCCCTGGACGAAACGCACCTTTGGTCACGCCATTCTTCCTTTTGTTTTCTTTGCTGATCGCGATCCAGCTGGTTACATCATTCCTCCAATCGATCTATCTGCGACGGCTCAACGGAAAGATGGCCGCAGTAGGCAACGCGACGTTCATCTGGAAGATTCTGAGTCTTCCGATGACTTTTTTCTCCCAGCGGATGTCGGGCGACATTGAAAGCAGAAAATCAAGCAATTCCTCCATCGCCGAAAAGCTCGTCAGCACTCTTGCCCCACTTGCCATCGAGACCGTCATGATGTTGTTCTATCTGATCGTCATGATTCGGTACTCCTTGATGCTGACGCTGATCTCAATCGCTTCCATTGCCGTCAATCTCCTTCTGTCCATGTACATCAGCAAAAAGCGTGTCAACATCAACCGTGTGGCCATGCGTGACTATGGAAAACTCTCCGGTGCAACAACCGGAGCCCTGGACATGATTGAGACCATTAAAGCCAGCGGCGCGGAAAACGGATACTTCGAGCGCTGGGCCGGATATCAGGCTTCAGTAAATACGCAGAATTATCGGCTCATTCAGACATCTGAGTATTTAGGGCTGCTTCCAAAGGCAGTCAGCAGTATCTCTAACACGCTTGTCCTTGTTTTAGGCGTCTCGCTGGTGCTGCACGGAGAGTTTACCGTGGGTATGATCCTGGCGTTTAAAGGGATCGTATCCCACTTCACGAAACCTGCCGGCAGTCTCATCTCCGCCGGACAGACCATCCAGGAAATGAGGACTCAGATGGAGCGGGTTGAGGATGTCATGAAATATCCCGATGATCCGATGCTGGTCCAGCAGCAGGAAGAGCCGGAAACGTATCAGAAGCTGCGTGGCAGCCTGTCCATGAAGCATGTGACTTTCGGCTATTCCCGTCTGGATCCGCCACTGATCGAGGATTTTAATCTGGAACTGCTTCCAGGACAGCGGGTAGCTTTTGTCGGTTTCTCCGGGTGCGGCAAATCTACCCTGGCCAAGCTCATTTCCGGTCTGTATGAGCCATGGAGCGGTGAGATTCTGCTCGATCATAAGCCCCTTGCATCCATCAACCGGAAAATCCTGACCGGCTCTGTGGCTGTCGTGGATCAGGATATTACTCTGTTTGAGGACACGATCGCCAACAATATTAAGATGTGGGACAATTCCATTCAGGATTTTGAGATGATCCTTGCGGCAAGGGACGCCAAAATCCATGATGACATAATGCAGCGTGAAGAAGGATACCAGTACATCATCCGGGAAGGCGGCAAAAACTTTTCCGGCGGACAACGGCAGCGTCTTGAAATTGCTCGTGTTCTGGCTCAGGATCCGACTCTGCTCATTATGGATGAAGCCACCAGTGCACTGGATGCCCGCACAGAATATGAACTGGTGAACGCAATCAGAGATCGCGGCATTTCCTGCGTAGTGATCGCTCACCGACTCTCCACGATACGGGATTGTGATGAAATCATTGTAATGGATAAAGGCAAGGTTGTGGAACGCGGAACGCATGAGCAGCTCATGAAAAACGGAGGATTATATACGGAACTGGTAAGGAGTGAATAGTATGGGCTGGTTCGACGAACAAATCAGAGAACGAAAGAAATCTGACATTGAAATATTTGAGGATTCTTTCAAAACACTTGCCAATGCCATTATGGGCAGACGCCTGTCGGATGCGTTAGGCGACGACCGCCAGAAGATCACGGACCAAATCGAAATGATCCTGGAGTATTA
>CACXHF010000081.1 GCA_902767305.1 uncultured Eubacteriales bacterium | reverse complement strand
TGCTGGTTCTGCAGATTGCCGCGCTTGCTGCCGGTGCTTACTGGCTGATGAAATGAAATCAACAGGAAAATCCTGCACGGAAAGGCGTTCCATGTTTCTTTCTGAACGGGGAAAGAGGTTCAATGACGGAGAATGCAATTCCGGAAAGAGGCGGATGGCATGGTTATCGTGGATCATCATCTCAAGGAGCAGCTGGAGCATCTCTCTCCGGCATTTCCGATCACCTATTTTCATGATGAGATGGCAGAACTGCCCGGCAGAATTGGACCCTTTCACTGGCACAGTGAATTTGAAATCGTAACTGCTAAAACAGGTGTTCTCGATTATCAGGTAGGAGAAGAGCATCTGATCTTGAATCCCGGTGACAGCCTGTTTGTCAATGCAGGAATGCTGCACAGGATCTCTCAGATATCCGGGGAGGATGATCCCATGCCGGGAATCGTCTTTTTAGGAACGCTGATTGCTCCGGAAAACAGCCTGATTTATGAAAAATACGTCCGCAGTATCTCAGGGTGTGACCGGCTTCCCTGTGTGCTTTTCAGACGGGGTGAACATGAACAGATTCATCGGGCAATTTATTGCATCTACAGACTGATGGAGGAAGGTGCGCCGCTCTATGAACTGCAGGTACAGCGTGAAATCATCGGAATTTTCGAGTTTCTGAACCGTAATCTGACGGAGTTCTCCCGGGGTGAGAATGCACGGATCTTTCTCAGCACACAGATCAGGACACAAAAGATGCTTTCGTACATTTATGCGCATTATGCCGAGGAGATTACATTGTCAGAGATTGCCTCTGCGGCCAATATCAGCCGGAGTGAAGCAGGACGGTGCTTTCAGACGTGTCTGCAGAGTACACCGGTTGACTATCTGATCCGTTACAGACTCCGGCAGGCGCGTTTTCTGCTTGAAAGCACGACGGAGACGATCCGGGAAATCAGTCAGTCCTGCGGCTTCCGCTCGGTCAGCTATTTTACCCGTCAGTTTCGGCAGCAGTATGGATATACTCCGGGAACTGTTCGTGCTTTGGGTAAATAATACTACGTTCTGGGTGAATTGTTCCTGTTTTCGTCATATTCTTTGTGATATAGTGATACATGTAGTTTTACAGAGTAACACTGGCAGGAGGGAATTCTATGGAATATCAGTGGATGAATGAATCGGAAATCAGGAAAGAAGGCTCACGGATTGAGATTTACGCGACACCGCAGAGCGATTTTTTCTGCAACAGCGGCTCAGTAAGTGAGGAAGGAATTACGCCTGAATCACTTTGCAATGCACCTTATTACTATCAGGAATATGAAGGAGATTTTGTCCTTCAGGTGAAGGTATCCCATGATTTCAGGGATACTTATGACTCTGCTTCGGTGATGGTCATGGTCGATCTGCAAAACTGGGCGAAAGCATGCTTTGAAAAGACCGACTTTGGTACGCATGCGGCCGTCAGCGTCGTTACTAAAAGAGGAGAATCAGACGACGCCAATGGGTGCAATCTGGAAGGAAACAGTGCCTGGCTGAAAGTTTGCCGCGTGGATAATACTTTTTCGTTCCTTTATTCGACAGACGGTGAGCAGTTCTACATGATGCGCTTTTTCAGTCTGCCCGCCGGAAAGACGGTAAAGGTTGGCCTGCTCGCACAGGCACCGGTTGGAAACGGCGGACTGCGTGTGTATGAGAATCTGACGATTGAAAGCAGAACCGTGAAGAATATACGCTTCGGTAAATAAACAGTGATTCCCGCAGATACTGCGGGAATCTTTTTTTTCGGAGCCGGGCAAACGCGATCGAAGATTTCCGCAGCGGAATTCACCTGTGCCCGCTTTGTACATGTCATCCCTGATCGTGGAAAATGGATCCTGCGAAATGACTCTTCCGGACTCCTGACAGAACCTTTGTGTCAACTAGGCAAAAGGATGCCTGCGGGGAAGGGAATGGATTATCCGCGGAAAAGGCAGCCGGGGACAGACCGGTATGTCCGGAAACGGAGGCCTGTTCCGGCGTATTCACTTCAGGCAGCGGATGACGGCCGGAAAGATGAGAGAGTGGTGCGCAGCGTATGACCGGGAAGCGGGTCTAGGAAAAAACAGATGCTCCAGAAGTCGTAAAGAGTCTTGCTCAGGCAGAAAGGGTGAGGTATACTTTTACAGGAGAACGTCTTTCATGCAGCGAAGGCAAAAAGGCTCCAGGGAGGATCTGATCCCGGGAACAATGCCTTGGAAACTCAGGTTGTCAGCAGATCTGGCAGAAAGACGGATCAGGCGTGGGAAGCAGATGAAATTCTGCGTAGATGGAAAGGGAAAAATGGAACTGTCAAAGTATGATGAAAAGCACGTCCGGTTAACGACTGTGAACGGGGAAACGTGTACGGGTATTGCAGATTATTATCCGGCCGAGTACTGTCTGCAGGAGTATGGTGAAGAGGAGGAAGGCGTTTCTGTGGAAGGAACGCTTGTTTATGCATCACAGATCATGTCGATTGAGGAAGCGAAAGCCCACGGTACGGTGGAGCTGCGGACGGAAAGGCTGATCCTGAGACGTTACCGGTCGGAGGATGCACAGACTCTGTATGAAACGCTTGGATGTGATCCATCGGCAGATCAGTACTCCGGATGGAATCCATATGCTGCACCGGAAATGGCACGGGAGACAGTGTCCAGGTTTATCAACAGTTATGGGGATGAGCACTTCTATGGCTGGGTTCTTGATTATGAGGGTGTCCTTTGCGGAACCATCGGCGCCTACGATTACGAAGATGACCGGATTGAAGTGGGATTCAGTATAGTGAAGGACTGGCGTGGAAGAGGATTTGCGACCGAAGCACTTCGGGCTGTACTGGCTTATCTGACGGAAAATGAGAAAATATCCTGTGTAAGGGCATGGTGTGCCTCAGCCAATACCGGGTCCCGGAGAGTGCTTGAAAAAGCCGGGATGCAGTATGTGTGCACGGAGAAAGAATCTCTTGTTCTCGGAGAGAATAAGTCAGACAGACGGATCTACACCTGGCCGAGGAGTTCCGGAGAATAAAGACTGATATCAGCAGCAGGGACATGCCTGGAAGAGGCCGGACGGGATAAGCGGATGCCGGGGGATTCGGAACAGGTAGAGGAGGATAAATGCAATGGAGACATCCATGAATGTTGTAACCATGATCTTTCGACTGCATGCTCCCTGGGTTCACAGTCTCAAGGAAAAGAGAATGATTGTAAAGAGCCTGATTACCAGGCTGCAGAATCAGTTTCATATTTCAGCGGCAGAGATCGGCGAACAGGATATTCATCAGGTGATCGTGATCGGTACAGCGGCGGTTGTCCCGCATAATGCCATGGCAGACCATCTGATGGATGAAATATCGGCGTTTGTTGAGAGAAATACCGACGCGGAAATTCTGGAGGAAATCAGGGAGATCCGATAATACGAAACAGGATAACCTGACACAGCAAAAACAGTCTAAGACTGCAGGATAAACAGGACTGAGACGGCCATCAGGCTGTTCAGAAGTTGGAGAGTGGGATGAGTCGATTTGAAAACGGTACGCTGAATCTGCCTTTTGGAATCATGGACTATATCCGGTTTGGAAACGGACCTGAAACGCTGGTGATGATTCCGGGAGTAGGGGACGGTTTAAAGACGGTAAAGGGAATGGCACTGCCGTTTGCATACCTGTACAGATCCCTTGCCCGGTGCTTTACGGTCTATGTGTTCAGCAGAGAACGGCAGTTATCCCCGGGGATGACGACCAGAGAAATGGCAGAACATCTGAATACGGCGCTTGACAGCCTTGGACTGTCAAAGGTTGTTCCCGTGGGCGTCTCGCAGGGCGGAATGATTGCGCAGTGGCTGGCGATCGATCATCCGGAGCGGGTGGAACGACTGGTGCTTGTCGTGACGCTCAGTCGTCTCAATGAGACGGCGCACAGTGTAATTGGAAAGTGGATGGAGATGGCGAGGCAGGGGGACTACAGGGGAATCATGCTGGATACAGCGGAACGTTCCTATTCGGAGAAAAAACTGCGCAGCATGAGCCCCTGGTATTCTCTGCTTGGAGCAGTCAGCAGACCGGTATCCATGGATCGGTTTCTGATCCAGGCAAATGCCTGTGTGACCCATGATACATATGAAATCCTTGACCGGATTCAGGCACCGACACTGGTAATCGGCGGCGAAGAGGATAAGATTGTGACAGGTGAGGCATCACGGGAGATGGCTGCGCGAATTCCCGACTGTCAGCTGTTCATGTATAAAGGGCTCGGACATGGACTGTACGAGGAAGCACCGGATTTTCTGCAGCGTGTGGAAATATTTTGCAGCGGCGGGAGATAGCTGGCAGTGAAAGACTGCCGGCGGTTCAACAGCCTGATTTCTGCAGGAATGGGGGAACGATTCTGCGGGAGTGTCCGGAACCGTTTTCCAGTCTGTTATGAGAAACAGGAATGCTATAGACAGAGACTATAGAATTCCATCAGTCATCTGTATTTGACAATTTCCTATTGTTTTGATAGGATTTTACCCGTACTAAGAAACAGGTTCGGCAAAGGAAATACCGGACGGAGCCCGGTATCCTGGGCTGAACTGAATAAGAGATGAAGGAAGGAAAAAAGGAATGAAACAGACTTCGAAAATCGTTATCTTCGCTTTGGCACTGCTCGCCGCACTGACCCTTTCCCTTGCTGTTTTTGCCGAGGCACCACAGGCAACAGCAATTGACAAGGAAGCTTTCGATGCCCTCCTGGCAGCCGGACCGGTTGCAGCGGATGATGTGATAGCGGCAAGTGAGTGGGCTTCAGCTGTCAGGAAAGCCGGAATTCTGCGCGTTGGCGGAACCCGTACTTCTTTCCTGTTCAGCCAGCTGGATGAAACAGACAATGGTATCCGCGGATTTGATGCTGGCCTCTATCAGCTCCTTGCCCGCTATATTCTGGGTGATGAGAAGAAATATGAGGTGACTCAGGTTACCTCAAGCACGCGTGAGGCAGTTCTGACGAGCGGTCAGGTTGATGCCGTGTTTGCGACGTATTCGATTACCCCTTCCCGTCAGGAAGTGATTTCTTTTGCCGGCCCTTATTACACCTCTCAGCAGGCGATTCTGGTGAAAAACGGCAATAAGGAGATTACAGGGATTGAGAGCCTGGCAGACAAAATTGTCGCCACCCAGAGCGGATCTACCGGCCCCAGCATCCTTGCAGAATATGCACCGGATGCGATCGTTCAGGAATTTGAGGATGACATTCAGGCACGTACGGCGGTTGAACTTGGACGTGCGGATGCTTATGTGACGGACTATACACTGATTCTGAACACGATTGTGAAGAACCCCGGTGTATTTGCTGTAGCTGGCGACGTGTTCGGTCCTGTTGATCCGTACGGCATCGGACTGCCCAAGGATTCGGATGGTGTTGCGTTCGTGAACGCATTCCTCAGGGAAATTGAGGAGAGCGGCCTGTGGGCACAGCTGTGGAAGATCAGTCTTGGCGACCGCACGGGTATTGATACTGCTCCTGCAGCACCCGCTCTTGCAGAATAAACTGCACACAACAGCCAGGGTCTCGGACAGCTTCTGTCCTGAGACCCTGGTTTTTGGAGGAATTTCATGGGAATATCTGAACTTCTTGAAAAATACGGGGATCGATACCTCCAGGCTCTTCTGATGACCTGGAGGTTAACTGTGATTTCCTTTTCACTGGCACTTCTGATCGGCATCGTGATTACGGTGCTGCGGGTCTGTCCCATAAAGCCGCTCCGCGGATTCGGCGATTTTTATGTGCAGATCTTCCGCAACATTCCGGGTGCCGCTCTGCTGATTCTTCTGGTTTATGCACTGCCGTATCTGAAAATCACCCTTTCTTACTATGCCTGTGTTCTGATTGCCACGGTACTGATTCCATCTTCGTTCTGCTCGGAGCACCTGATGAGCGGCATGAATACCATTGATCCCGGGCAGATCGAGGCAGCACGGGCTCTGGGACTTACCTTTCTGCAGATGATCCGGCGGATCGTGATCCCACAGGCACTTCGTTCCTCCGTTCTTCCGATGACCAACCTGCTGGTCGCTGACATGCTGACCACTTCGCTTGCCTCTCAGGTGCCGCTGCGGCCGATGGAGCTGACAGGGCTCGTTTCCTACATCAATACCCATGCAACCGGTGGTGTCATGGCCTTTGTCATATCAGCGGCTCTTTACTGCCTGACAGCACTTGTAATTGGCAGAGCCGGCAGCTGGATTGACAGGAAAGTGAGGATCATCCGATGAAAAGAACCTCCATCCGTGATTTTCTGTATGAGCCGCCGGGACCGAAAACCCGCAGAAGAACGACAGCTGCGACGACTGTGGCGGTTGTCCTGCTGGCCATCCTGCTGTTTCTGATTATCCGGCAGTTTTATATCAGCGGGCAGCTGAGCAGCCGGTACTGGGCCTTTTTCGGCAAACTTTCCACGTGGCGTTTCCTGTGGGAAGGCCTGATGACAACGGTGCAGGCAGCACTGACAGGTTCAGGGATTTCTTTTATCCTGGGTTTTCTGCTGATGCGCGGGAAAGTGAGGGACGGGAGAATTCTGAAAGCGATCTGTACGGCGCTGATTGAGTTTACGCGCGGCGTTCCGACACTTCTGTTTATCTATTTCTTTTTTCTTGTCGTGCCTCAGACTGGCTGGCAGCTGAATGCTTTCTGGAAAATTACACTGCCTTGTGCAATATCTGCCTGCGGCGTGGTAGCGGAGGCGCTGCGCAGCGGGGTAAATGCGGTTCCAAGGGGACAGACAGAGGCGGCGTTGTCGCTGGGACTTGGAAAAACGCGGCTGTTTTATAAAATTGTCTTCCCGCAGGCTGTCCGCTATGTGATTCCTTCACTGATTGCGGAACTGGTTATTGTACTCAAGGATACGACTTTTGCCTACATCGTTTCCTGTGCGGATCTGATGCAGAATGCCAAAGTACTTATTTCCAATTATGACGCGCTGCTTTCCATCTATCTGGTAGTAGCGGTGATATACATACTGATCAACTACGCGCTCAACCGGCTGTCGGATGTATGGGCGAAAAAAGCCGAAAGACAGAACGGTGCGGAAAGGACGCAAGCATGATGGAAACGGAAACTCCCGTAATCGAACTGCGGCATGTAGACAAGCACTTTGGTGCGCTGCATGTACTGAAAGACATTTCTCTCTCGGTTGGCAGGGGAGAGGTTGTGGTGATTATCGGCCCTTCGGGATCTGGAAAATCGACGCTGTGCCGTACGATAAACCGGCTGGAGACGATTGATTCCGGGGAGATTCTGATAGAGGGCAGGCCGATACCGGCGGAAGGTCGGGAACTCGCACAGATGCGTTCACGGATCGGAATGGTCTTCCAGTCTTTTAACCTCTTTGCACATATGACGGTACTGGACAATCTGTGCCTGGCACCGGTGGACGTGCTGAGAAAGAACAGGTCTGAGGTCCGCGCAGAGGCAATGAAACTCCTTGAGCGGGTAGGTGTTGCGGATCAGGCGAATAAGCTGCCGGCGCAGCTGTCAGGCGGCCAGCAGCAGCGTGCTGCAATTGCACGTGCACTGGCCATGCACCCCCGGGCGATGCTGTTTGATGAACCGACCAGCGCACTGGATCCTGAGATGATCGGCGAAGTGCTGAACGTCATGACGGAACTGGCACGTGAGGGGATGACCATGCTGATTGTAACACATGAGATGAATTTTGCCCGAAAGGTAGCTGACCGGGTCGTCTTTATGGACGGGGGCAGCATCGTGGA
>CACXHF010000080.1 GCA_902767305.1 uncultured Eubacteriales bacterium | reverse complement strand
GTTTGTCATTGGTACACTGTAGTCATAAAAGCTCATTGTTTGTTCCTCCTGTGAGTCAAATCTGTATCTGAACCCGTAAAATTCATATTTTGATTTTGTACGATATAATTTTATCAAATATATTTGGTCTGTCAACCCCTGTTTTTCAAAAAATTTCAGTTTGCCGGTCCAGTTCTCTGCAGACGCCCGCATTGTACCCGATACAGTCTGAAAAAAACACCCGGATATCAGAAGACATCCGGGTGCGGCATCGTCAGGGGATCGCTTTTCTCTCCGGCGGCGGTCTGTTTCCTGTCAGAAGACCGCCGGCATTCAGATCCTTTGTTCCTGCGTTCATGACATCACTGCCGGAATCATTCATCCGGCAAAAGGGTTTTCTCGCTCTCCTTCGCAATTTCATGCATGTACTTATAGACCGTATACCGGGAAACATTCAGGCGTTCCGCCACAATTGCCACGGATTTCTGATACGTAAATGCCTTCTTCTTATACAGCATCCGTATGATCCGCACACGGTCCGATTTCTGCATTTCCATCGGATCTTTTCCCACCAGGCTGATGCATTCCTTGAGGATCTCCTCAATCTGACCCAGGGAATCTGTCACAATGGTCTGCTTGAGTTCGCCGCTGGTTGCCGCCAGTTCCGTGATTACCTGGGTCACTCTGGCCATTTCCGTAATGTCAAAATTGATTCCAATGGCGAAATAATATCCCTTTTCTTCATTCTTGAACAAAAACGTGGAGCTTTTCAGCATGCGCCCGTCCTTGGTCAGTACCATCTGATTCACATATCCCTGATTATTGTGGACATCTCTTGAATAGTTTCCGATATCCCCGAAAATGTCCATGGTGGAACCGACTTCACGGCCGGTTACATTTCCATTGTAAATTGCCAGTATCGGGTGCCCGGGCCTTGACATATCATGAACCAGCGTCTCACACTTCGGCCCGAACATCGTCGCAATCCCTTTGGCTTCCTCCTTGAGGAATGCCAGTGCTTCCTCTCTGTCCATCAACCATCGTTCCTCTCTACACACTTACGGCAGAACCTGTCACCGGTTCTCATCCGGCCATGTCCGATCCATCCGTCATGGCTTCCTTTATCTGAAGACTGAGGGTACCAGTTTTACAAGAGTATGAGGTATGGAATATTCTCAGAGAATCTACGGTTCCGTTTCAGCCGCGTTTCTCAGATGTGCCTGCTTCCCCGGAAAAAGCAGCCACAGCAGCAGCAGAATCGCAAAGAGCATCAGCACGGCGCATCCCCAGAGCGGGACGGCGGCTGTCCAGAGTGCAAAAAGGTCTGCCAGAGATACTGCTGCCGCTGCCGGAATGGCGCGGCGGTCGAAGAGTGCGTAAAGACACGTCAGGATTTCGGCCGGATAGGTATACCGTTCATGCATCCGCGGCAGGAAAAAGACGACCAGCAGAACCATCAGCGCCGCCATTCCCATCCAGTCAGCCGCTGTCATCCCGTTCTCTCTGTGCAGCACGGCGGACATCAGAAGCAGACAGCTTCCTGCCGCCAGGGCAATGCCGAACATTCCGTAGGCATACCCGTCCAGACCGGTACTGATCAGCAGTGCCCACAGATTCGGACAGCCGTAATTCAGTTCGGTATAAAGGCCTGTCTGGTTCAGATAGATTCCCACCAGTTCTGCCGGATTCTTTCCTCCGATCACAGCAGGAAGCTGGATGAGCAGCACGGTCAGGACAAACGGAACAAGATCTTTCAGACGAACCTTTCCCGAAAGATACAGCAGCGGAAGCAGCGGGAAAAGAAATACCGCCTGAAGCTTCAGACAGAGTGCCGCCCCCATGCAGGCCATGCCGCCCCCAGGTCTGCCGTCCAGAATCAGAATAAGCCCCCAGGCCAGTGCTGCCGTATAGAGGCTGTCACACTGTGCAAACATGCCGCCGTTGAGGGCAACAGCCGGCAGCAGCAGCAAAGCCAGACTCCGTCCGTCTCTGAACGGACGCCCGGAAAGGGTCAGTGCCCGGAGGGCTGCGCCTGCCAGGAAGGCATCGCCCAGAAAAGAGACGGCTTTTACCGAATACAGCCAGGCAAAGGGAAGCCTTGACACCAGATAGAGAATATACTGGTACAGGACATGATATTCCCCCACCTGCATCCGCATACTGGCCGAAAAGCTCTGGCCGGAAAAACGCTTCAGCCAGCTTTCCAGGTAATACTCAAAATCACCGGACTGCCGGTCGATAAAGCTGAGCCGCAGCAGCATGGCAGCAAGGCAGATTCCGCCGCCAAGGAGGAGATCTGTCAGAGCCGCACTGTGCGCGGCGCGAAAGAAAAAGACAAGCATTACCAGAAACGGAACCGTAAGGAGCAGCGCCGTCGCAGCATGCGCTGCCGGGCTCTCCGCCAGGGCAAACTGTTTCCTGATGCAGAGGAACAGGTGGGCCAGAACAAACACTGCAAAAACAGCGCTTCTTTCCCATTTTCCCGCCGGTTTCAGAAAGACCTTCCGAACGGACTCATCAGCCCTCTGCATTGACTTTCTCCTCTTTCCGTCCAAGACAGCCGATGATCATATAAACTGTCATTGTAAGAGAAATCAGACTCAGCGCCAGAACCGGAATAACTTCGTTCCCGAAAACGCCCTTCATATACCCAAGCAGGGAAATCATCTCAATCAGTACGGCAATCACAATTCCCCGGATGTTCCGTGCGTCCGTCAGGGCCAGGAGGAATGCCAGATAAAGCATGCGCACATTCATCTGCGGCAGGATCATGGGCAGTCCGAAAGCCAAGAGAATCGCACACCGGATCCACTGCTCCTGCGAAAGCGGTCCGCGGCGGACCATGCCCATTGCCAGGAGAAGAGCGACCGCTTCACCGAAAAACAGTCCCATTCCGCTGAATTCCCGGACGGAGGCGACCAGCATCAGGCCGTATACCCCGGGAGCATTGTCGGTAAGGCCGGCTCCTTCATAGGCTACTCCCGTGATCTGCTGACTGTATCTGCCAAGGACGGAGAGAAACGACTGTTTATCCAGAAACATGGGAATGTGCAGGACCAGAAAGCCTGCCGCCAGTGCCGCCAGATGGCGGATGGAAATCTTCCGCTCCATAAACATCGGAATCAGCAGCGGGAACAGAAACGCAGCCTGCAGCTTGAATCCGACTGCCAGACCCCAGAGAAGGCAGCCCAGCCACGGATGATTCCGCTGATCCTGCAGCAGGAAAACCAGTCCCCAGAGACTCAGAGCGGAAAAAACCGCGTCGCAGTGCGCCCAGAGACCGCTGTTCAGCAGAATAGTCAGGGCCAGCATGGAAATTCCGGAGATCAGGACACTGCCTGTCCGGGTCCCGCCGTTCAGCCGGTACAGCCTCCGGACCGCCAGCGCACCGAAAGAGATCCCGACGAGATTAATCAGCTTGATCCCGTAAATCCACGGAAAGGTCTCAAGCCGGGACAGAAGGCCCATCAGGATCAGATATCCGCCGGACCACGATCCTTCCGTCCAGGACATGGCCGTCAGCAGATCATAGTTCCACATCGACTGCAGAAGCGGCGTCAGGGTGTTGGCCATCCGCCCGCTCTTGATCTCCATCATGGACAGATGGGCACTGAGAAGGAGAAAAAACATGAAGCCGGTGCACAGAAGGACAATGACCGGCTGATCCTCCAGATCCCTCCAGGTCCCCAGCAGCAAAACAGCTGCACAGGCTGCCGCCACAACCGCAACCGCAGGTCCCTTTCCGGCAAAGCCCAGACCAAACAGCGCATACAGGCAGAAAAGCAGCACAAGAGCCGCTCCCAGTCCCCACCGCACTGCCTTTCCGCAGCGGAACATCAGAATATCCCGAATGGGATCAAACGTTTTCTTTTCATCAATCATTGTATTCACGGAATCCTCCTCATGAGCCGCAGGGCGCGATACATCGGAAATTCTCCTGACAGCCAAATTTGCTGAACTGAAAAGCCGGCGCTCTCCTGCCGGAGCCTGCCGTGCTCAGTATACTGCTGCGATCAGCGTATAGCCATAAACATACAGCAGAAGAAGAACGCCTGAGCAGAGCAGAGCGGCATTCCTCCCCCATTCCGGGAAACGCTGCGCCAGCCGGACCTGCATCAGCGGCAGTGTAAACAGCCCGAACAGATACCTCGGTGCAGAAAGCAGCCAGGTCGGCGAGAAAATGACCAGCGTATAGACAAGGCTGTATGCCGCAAGATCAAAAGGCAGATCTCCGGATAACAGCAGACAGATCCCTGCAAACACCATGGTCAGTGCCTGAACGCCCCAGGTCCACCAGTGGGATTTCGAGCCGGCGGAGTTCAGAAAATACGTCATGGTGTTGCCGGCGGAATACCAGACCGTTCCCGCTTCCTGATACCAGTTTTCCCTCTGGTACGTCAGATAAATAAACGGATCACCTGCAACTCCGGCATTGACACACCAGTAAAGGACAAGACCGGAGAAGATCAGTGCCATCTGTGCCATTCCGGCAGCAAACTTCCGGAGCGTCAATTGGCCGGCAAAACCGTCTTCCATGAGGCCGATCAGGGCGATTCCGGAAAGGAGAACCCCCGGCATTCTTGTAAATGCCGCAAGTCCGCCGCAAAACGCATAAAGCCATGGATGCCCGAAGCGCCTCAGCAGATAAGCCGCCAGCGTCAGAAACAGGAAAAGACCTTCCGTATAGCAGCAGCAGATAAACAGACTGAACGGATTGAGCAGAAAGAACAGGACTGCCGTCACTGCTCCTCCGTGCAGCACATTTTCTGCCAGAATGTAGACAAGCACCGCTGCGGCTGAGCCGGAAATCATGGAAAGCAGCGTTCCACCCAGAAACGTATTGCCGATGGCATGCCCGGCCAGTCCTGTCAGCAGCGGATACAGCGGAAAAAAGACCAGACGAAGCCGCCCGTCTCCGGCCGCCACATATCCCTCCTCTGCAATTCCGAGATAGTGTCTGGCATCCCAGTGAATCCAGAGGTGGTAAAAATCTTCCATAAACAGTCCGGTACTTTTTCCCGTCAGATTCAGCAGGAAAAAGGACCAGACAATCAGCAGAACCCGGGAGAGAAACGCCAGACAAAAAACCATCCCCAGTTCAGTCAGCGGCGGAACCACCGGCCATTTTTCCGGGGCAAGGGTTCCCTGTCCCCGGGCTCTGCAGATCAGGCGCCATGCAAGCCGTCCGCCGGATGCTGCCAGCAGTCCCAGAACGAGCGCCGAAAACAGGCCCGGAAGCCAGGCACTCATGGGTTCTGCGTTCCTCTCCGGCGCTTCCGTGTACTCTCCGGACCGGCATCTGCCGGGGTCTCTTCCTTCCCCTGCAGCCCGTGTACGCGTTCATATTCAGCCATTTCCCGTTCATATTCGGCCATGTCCAGTGCGTAGCGTGCACGCTTGTTTCTGTACTCTTCCATTTCCTGTTCATACCTGGCCTGTTTCTCTGCATCCTGCATCCGGTTCCACTCTGCCAGGTCACGCTCGTACTGAGCCTGCTTCACTTCGTATTCCTGCAGTTCACGCTGATAGCGTGTCTGCTCATCCTCCCGGCCTGCCGGACGCTGATATTTCAGCGTATCTCCGCTGGGCGGTTCCTGCTCAAAGCGCATGCCCGGATATTCACCCAGCTTCGCATCCGGAATTGATGCTGCCCGGCGCAGAACCTCAGCCTCTGTTTCCTCCCGTGAAGGACGCCTTTCAGGTTTCTCCTCCGGTTCCTCCATCAGCTGCTCAGCGGCCTCCGCTCCCACCACCTCCGCATTCATCCGGGTGATGGATTCATCGCTGATCCGGAGTTTTTCCCTTGCCCGCACCGACCATGCGCTGAACGGTCTCCAGCGGATCAGCCAGATCAGCCAGTCTCCGGCAAGCCCGATCGCTGCCAGTACAAGGCAGACCGGAAGCCAGTACCTGCCAAGCCACCCAAGAATGCTTTCCCGGTCGCTGGTAAATACCTCCCAGAGCAGACCGGCCAGTGCTCTCACCCAGCCCAGCAGGATTGAAAAAAGCAAATCGGTAAATTTTCCCATCGCATCCTCTGCAGATTCGTGTCCTCATCCAGGATCCGGCCGGATGACCGGCAGCAGATCACTTTTCCGTAATCACCGTATGTACCTCAGTCGTGTCCAGCTCGACGGACACATCAGGGACATTCAGGACAGATGCACCGACGGGCAGCGTATACGTTCCCGCCTCCAGACCGGTGACATCCACGTAAAGGAGGATATCCTCAGCCGTCAGTGCTTTTACTGCCGTATACGGACCCGTCACGCGGACATTGGTCCGGTTTGATCCGACTGACGCTTTTCCCGTGCCCTCTCCTCTGACCTGAATCGTGAGAGAACGGAACTGACGGGTCAGCTTTTCCTCCTCAATCTCCGCCCGGACGCCGATTTCCGTCGGGAGGGTGCTGTCAATTCCGGTCAGGCGGCGCAGACGGACATAACCCGTCACCGATTCGGCGGCATCCGTAATATCCAGGGGGGCATCGGTCGTAATCACGGAAATGGCATCCAGAATTTCCCGCGATGCCGCCACATCAATGCTGCCGACCGCCACCTCAACCGACTTCAGCCGGTATCCCTCGGCAGGCGTCCCGGTCACAAAGGTCTCCGCGTCCACAGGAACCGACTTCACCGGGATCAGCTCTGTTTCAACGATCACGCTGCCCGTAATAACGGACTGGTTGGTCACCGTCAGCTTGTCGGATACCATCTTTGTGCCGTCCGACTTCTGCAGCTCCACGGCCAGCGCGAGACGGTCCGTCATGCGTTCCGGCGTCAGGTCAGCCTGATTGAGCCGGACGATAATTCTTGATACGCCGGCCACCTGACTCTGCGGTCCCGAAACGGTCAGTGACGTGGGATCCGTCCTGTAACTCTTCAGATAATACCCGGAGGGAAGGTCTCCGGTCAGTTCAACAATCACGGGAATGCGCCTTGTAATATACCGTTCCACGTTGACCTTGACCGAACT
The DNA here is from genome assembly GCA_902767305.1 of uncultured Eubacteriales bacterium. GTDB lineage: Bacteria > Bacillota > Clostridia > Christensenellales > Aristaeellaceae > Ventricola. The sequence goes on along the minus strand of CACXHF010000080.1, from coordinate 5,271 downwards.
GGGATCGCAGGAGATGACCTGCCCGTACACCTGAGAGGAAAAGACGACATTCAGCGTGTTCTCCCCTTCCCCGCTAATCTGCGTCAGCTCGAAATGCGGATTGTACACGGAGGCGGTCGCACGGTCATAGGTTCCCTGGGTCACCTCAACGATCATATCCACGTTCGGGACCAGTTCCAGGATGTTGTCCGTCACGATATAGCCCCTGCTGATCAGGGAAGCCTCGCCGGTAACGCTGACCGGCGCATTGTTGAACACCTTCCGCCGTGTCAGCGTCCCGTCCGATGCGATCAGGACGGCCCAGATCACGCAGGCCATGCCAAGCGAAAACAGGGCAAGGAAGATCTTGTTATTGATCAGCCGGGAAAAGAATCTGGACAGCCGGCTCATTCGGCCGCTACTGCTTTTTCTCGGAGGACGACTGTTCATCATCGCGGCTGTGCCCCCCTTTCTTTAAATGAAGCAGAGGCAGTGTCCGTCTGCTGTCTTTCCTGTCCCCGTAAACACGGTTGAGCACCTTGCGGACAGCCTGCTCATCCAGATGCCGCTGAAGGTTCCCGCCCTCGGCAACGGAGACCGCGCCGGTTTCCTCGGAAACGATCAGAACCGTGGCATCCGACACCTCGCTCATGCCGATACCGGCACGGTGTCTGGTTCCCAGGTCGCGTCCGACGCCTGTCGTATCCGAAAGGCGGAGCAGACAGGCAGCCGCCACCACCCGGTCCTCCCGCAGGATGACCGCGCCGTCATGCAGCGGCGTCTTGGGTTCAAATATATTTTCAATCAGCGGCTGGGAAATCAGTCCGTCCACGCTCGTTCCGGTGGCAATGACATCGTTGAGACGGATGCCGTTCTCAATGACAATCAGGGCTCCGACCCGGCGCCTTGACATGTTCATCACCGCCAGCGTGATCTCATCGATAATGTTGTCCGATTTCCGGACCTCGCTGAACACATTCGTTTCAAAGTTCCCCAGTTCCTCCAGAATGCGCCGGATTTCCGACTGAAACAGGACGACAATCATCACCGGCCCGGCATTGATAATCCAGGTCAGAAGCATGTGGATGCTGCGCATGCCGAGGACTCCGCTCAGCCAGGTCAGGAAAAGCAGAATGCCGATTCCCTTCAGTGTCTGAGACACGCGCGTATTCCGGACATGGAGAATCATCTGGTAGATAAACACTGCCAGAATCAGAACATCCAGGAAGTCCATAATGTCCGGATAATGCCACACATTCCATGCTATCGTTATAAGCGGTTCTAATAATGCTCGCACTTCAGTCAAACCTCACCATGCTATCATTCAGTCCGGTTCATTATACATCATTTTCCACGGTTAATACAGCCCAAAACGCAATTTCAGACCGCCTGTTCCACGGTCAGCGTCAGAAAAAAACCGCCCGCCGGCGCTGCTCCTCCGGAACCTCAAGCACGACCATATCCGAAATCTGTTCCCGCCGGGCCACATTGACGGCCATATCCTCCCCGGGACGGATTCCGGCCTCTCTCAGCATGCCGCATACCGTATCATAGGCGATTTCCGGCGTATTGTTTTCACCGGAGAGGTGGCCGAGATAGGCCGCCTGCGTTCCCGCCGCATACAGGCGGATCAGCGCTCTGGCACAGTCCTCATTACACAGATGCCCCCGCCTTGAGAGAATCCGCTGCTTCAGATGATAGGGATAGGGTCCGTTCCGGACCATCTCCGCATTATAATTGGCCTCGATCAGGACGGCCTGCGCGCCGGAAATCTTTCCAATCCAGTCATCACTCAGATGCCCGATATCCGTTGCCACGGCCGCCGCAAGCTCTCCGCACCGAAGCATATACCCCACCGGATCACTGGCGTCATGGGGAATGGCAAACGGCATCACATTGACGTTTCCGATATAAAAGTCCATTCCCGTCTCAAACGCAAAGCGTCTGTTCATCGGGATATCCTCGTCCCGCCGGAGAATTCCCTTCCACGTTCCCGTATTGGCATATACGGGAATCCCGTATTTTCTGGTAAACACGTAAATGCCGCGGATATGGTCCACATGTTCATGCGTAATCAGAACCCCGTCAAGATCGGCAGGCGTCAGTCCCAGCTGCCGGAGTCCGCTGCAGATCCGCGCCGCCGAAATGCCGGCATCGATCAGCAGACGCGTTCCGCCGAAAGAGACATAAGTACAGTTTCCTGCCGACCCCGAAGCCAGCGGGCAAAATATCATCTTCACAATTATTTACAAACCTCTCATGAACGAGTACAATGATTTTGACCCGTTAAGATACGTCCGGTCCGCTTTTGCACAGAATCTGCAATACAGACCTGATTTTTATTATAACGCAAAACCCGTAAGGAAGCAAAGAGGATTTTCAGATGGAAAACGATCGTCTCTGGGGACGGCTTGTCGACCGTCACCACCGTATACTCCGCAGTGAAACCGTCCCGATCGAGGGAAACGACACCGAATCCGCTTTACTTGAGCTGTGCCGCCGCTTCGACATCCAGCGCCCCCTCCAGCTGCCTAAGCATGCCCGTGAGTTTGAGAATTTCAATACCACCTTCTATACGCAGGAGCATTTTACCGAGCCCATTTCCTTTTTCCGGCTCGAAATCGAACGCATTTCCGCACCGGGCGCTGCCCGTCACGCACGCACCCGCCTGCCGATCGAGGATGCATGAGTCCCCCGGTTGTCGGGCGTTTTGCCCCCACCCCCAGCGGTTTCCTTCATCCGGGGAATCTGCTCTGCGCCATGATCGCCTACCTCTCGGTCCGCTCCCGCGGCGGGCGGTGTCTGCTGCGCATCGAGGACCTGGATAAACCCCGCTGTCCGGCCCCGCTTGTCCGTCAGTGCCTCTCGGATCTCGATTTTCTCGGATTCCGCTGGGACGGTCCCGTCCTCTTTCAGAGTGAACGGACCTCTGTCTACGAAGCCGTGTTCCGCCGCCTCCGGGACAGGGGGCATGTATACCCCTGTTTCTGCTCGCGGGCACAGCTTCATGCTGCTCAGGCGCCCAACCGCGGGGATACCGTCTATGTGTACCCCGGCACCTTCCTTGCCCTGACTCCTGTTGAAATCCGGCAGCGGATGCAGGCAAAAGCCCCTGCCTACCGCCTCCACGTCCCGGACATCTCCATCACGGTTCAGGACCGGATTCAGGGAACATTCACCGCCTCGCTTGCCCAAAGTCCGGGCGATTTCATCCTGCGCCGCTCCGACGGTGTATTTGCCTATCACCTGGCTGTTGTGGCCGACGACGCCGAATCCGGCGTGACGGAGGTCATCCGCGGCTGCGACATTCTCTCCGCCACCCCCTCGCAGATCTATCTGCAGCAGCTGCTGGGCTTTTCCACGCCCGTCTATGCCCACATTCCCCTCCTGGTTGATTCCGGCGGCCGCCGTCTGGCCAAACGGGATCAGGCCGTATCGCTGTCCTCGCTCTCAAAGGCTTACCGCCCGGAAGAAATTCTCGGGGCACTTGCCGCCAGTGCCGGCCTGATCCCGGAGTGGCGTCCCTGCACGCTCGAATCCCTGATCCCGCTTTTTGATCTCTCGCATCTGCCCCGGACAGACCTCCGTCTGCCCGACGGCTTCACCGACCGCCTGCCGGTCCGGACGTCCTGATCTCTCATCCGGCAGCCGCACTTCCGGCTGCTCAGCAAATGGAGGTATCCTCATGATTCAGCACATTCCGCAGCTTCCCATGAATCCCACCCTTGAAGGGCAGGCCGAGCTGATCGAGCACATCGTGTACTCCGAAAACGGCCAGGATCTTTCCCTTCTCCTCCCCTGGGCTCCTCATGATGACCGTTCCGCCCAGACCCCTCATCCGCTGATCCTGTTTGTTCAGGGTTCCGCCTGGACAACGCCGAACCTGGGTTACGAAATCCCCATGCTCTCCCGGTATGCAGAGGAGGGGTATGCCGTTGCCACCATCCGCCACCGGAGTGCCCGGGACGGTTATCCGTTTCCGGCCTTCCTGATTGACGCCAAATGTGCCATCCGCTTTCTCCGGGCCAACGCTGCCCGGTATGCGCTGGATACAGAGAAGATCGTCGCCTTCGGCACCTCCTCCGGCGGCAATACGGTCTGCCTCCTGGGACTTACCGGAGACGACCCTGAATTCCGCACACCGGAATACGACGCCTTCAGCGATGCCGTTCAGTCGGTTATTTCCTGTTTTGCCCCCACGGATCTGCCGGCGCTGTTCGACTACCTCAGGGACATGCCCGAGAGAAACGCCGTTCTTTCCGGCTATTTCGGTCCGGATCCGGCCCGCTGGCAGGAGCAGATGATCCGCTACAGCCCGGTCTACCGGGTCGAAAACGGAAAACCGGTTCCCCCCTTCCTCCTCCTCCACGGCACCGGCGACACGCTTGTCCCCTGCACGCAGCTGGACCGGCTTTATGAACGGCTCCGGGAAGCCGGCGCAGAGGTCAATGCCTGCTATGTTGCCGGTGCAGAACACGAAGGGAATTTCTGGACCCCCGAGGTCCGCGCCCTTATCCATAAGGAGATTGTTGCCCGTCTCAGATAATCCGCTCATGCCCAGCCGCTTTTTTCGGCCGGTCCTGCAGCGGATCCGCATGAAAAAGGCACCGGCCGAAGCCGGTGCCTTTTCTGACTGCAGATGCCCTCTCCGGGGCCTTTTTCCTTTCTTTACCCGTTCATTTCCCGGTGTGCATTCCGGAACAGATCTCCGGAATCTCAAGCAGATCCTGCACAATCCGCGTTTCCGTTCCGTTCGCCCTGCACCGGCTCCCCGGCGGCAGATACAGAATTCCCTCCACACCGGCACACCGCGCACACTCCATGTCAATCGTCCGGTCGCCGACATAGGCAGTCTGCCCCCGGTCAAGACCGTACCGGTCGACCAGATACCTGATTCCATCCGGTGCCGGCTTCCGGGGAAACGCATTCAGGCTGGTGACCACTTCCTCAAAATACTGCCCGATTCCCAGGTGATTCAGAACTGTTTCCGTGGTTCTGCCCCGGTGGGTAAACACATACTGGACCGCACCAAGCTGTCTCAGGCGCTCAAGGGTCTGCGCCGCATTGTTCATCAGCCGGATCTGAAGGACCCGCTGCGCGCTCACCGCCGAATAGCGCGCTTTCATTTTTTCAAAAGCAGTTCCCGCCGCATCCGCCGCCCCGCGAAGGAACGCCGTTACGGAATCCGTAATGACCTGGTCATAAATCTCACTCTCCGGAATCCTCAGGCCGAATTCCCCACACAGTTCCGCCAGACTGGCGACAATCACCGCATAGGAATCCAGCAGCGTC
>CACXHF010000079.1 GCA_902767305.1 uncultured Eubacteriales bacterium | reverse complement strand
TTGTACTTGCAGGTGATGGGCAGTTGAAAGAGAACTGCCGGCAGTATGTTGCGTTAAAGGGGCTTTCGGACCGTATTCTGTTTCCTGGCTATGTACACAATATTGCTAGTCTTTATGCAAAGTCACAGGTAATTGCAAGCTCAAGCCGGATTGAAGGACTCCCTTTCAACATTCTCGAAGCAATGTTCATGAAAAAGCCTGTTGTTGCCACTCGAGTCAAAGGCCATACGGATCTGGTTCGGGAAGGCATAAATGGATTCCTTTACGAAACACCGGCACAGTGCGCAGCGGCGATCAGAAAGCTTATTTCTGATCCGGAACTCAGCCGAAAAATGGGGGAGCAGGCTGGTGAACAGGTCAGGCAGTACAGTCTGACAGAAGTTCTGCCTGCTGTGATGGATGCGTATACTTGCGTAAATAATGACAGAAAGAATACAGAAGGACAGAAATGACGGATAAACCAATGATTGCCATTCTGATGGCTATATATGAGCCCAGAATGGATTGGCTCAGAGAACAGTTGATTTCGCTGGAACAGCAGACCTATCCAAATCTGAGATTATATGTCCGGGAGGATGCCTCGCCGACGGTGAGTTTTGATGCCGTCTGTTCAATGATACAGTCCTGTATTCATCGTATTCCTGTTGAAATATACAGAAATGAGCAGAATCTCGGCTCGAATCGTACCTTTGAACGCCTGACCCTTGAGGCCAAAGGCGATTTTTTTGCATACTGTGATCAGGACGACATCTGGCTTCCGGAAAAATTGTCAGTATTGCAGGAAACCATAGAGAAAACACAGTCCGAGATGGTCTGCTCCGATATGTATATCATCGATGGAGATGGGAAACAGGTTGCAGACAGTATTACCAAAGTACGGCGGCATCATATTTTTCGTTCGGGCGAAGGCCTTGCCAGACAGCTGCTAATTTCCAATTTTGCTGCCGGATGCACTGTCCTGATTCGGGCTGATACCGCCCGGGCAGCGGTACCGTTCTGCCCGGGTATGGTGCACGATCATTATCTGACGCTCTTTTCCGCTACACGGGGAAAGGTTGTTTCTCTTTCGGACCCGCTGATCCGGTATAGAATCCATCTGGATAATCAGACGCTGGTCATGGCGGGGGTAACTGACAAAAAGAGCTATATCCGGATTCGGATTGATCAGCTGATAGAGCGTCTAACCAGTCTTGAACAGCGTTTCGCGGATTTGCCGGAACTGCATAAGGAAATTACAGAGGCACTTGCCTGGGCGAAAGCAAGAAAGGCATTGTTTCACCATAAGCCGGGGGCGTTCGGAACGGTTCTTCGCTACAGGCGTTTCAATCCACAAGTTAGTCTTTTTGAACTTTTTGGTTCCTTTCTGCCCGATTCACTATTCATGCTTCTTATTAACGGTGTCAAAAAGAATGTGATATAATCAAGCAGGATAATGGAGAAAGCTCAGGGGAAAACGTACCTGAGTGAAAGAAATCGTTTTTTTGCACCGGCAAAGGAAAACCGAAAGTATAAGAATTAATTTCTGAAACGGGTATAAAGATGAAGCGGATAAAGACACAGCTTCGAAAACTGAATGAGATTCCTCTGAATATACGTGTAGTTATTGGATTTTTTCTCTGCTCGCTGATTCAGCGGGGTGTTTCAGTACTGGCAACACCTGTTTTCACAAGGCTGATGACCACAGAGGAATACGGGAAATACAATATCTTTTACTCTTGGTATGAAATCTTTGGTGTATTTGTTTCGCTGAGAGTATTCTATGGATGTTATGCACAGGGTGTTGTGAAATTTGAAACGGATAAAAAACGTTTTACCGCTTCACTTCAAGGACTGTCATTTACACTGGTTGCCGTCTGGCTGATAATAATACGCCTTTTTGAAGGGCCGATTGCTCAGCTGACAAATCTTCCAGCTGAACAACTGTATCTTATGATGATTCTGATCTGGACGAGTGGAGTGTTCAGTTACTGGTCTACCTATCAGCGTACACAGATGCAGGTAAAGGCATTGATAATTCTGACAATTACTGCGGCTCTTTTTAAACAGACTGCAGGAGTTCTGGCGGTCATGTGGATGGATAATCGGGTAACGGGCCGCATTCTGTCCTGGGTTCTGGTTGAAGTAATTCTTTATACGGGACTTTTTCTTCGTCAGGTGTGGAAAGGCAGGTCGTTTTTTGACGGAAAGTACTGGAAATACGCCGTCTGTTTTGCTTTCCCACTTGTTCCGCATTATCTCTCACAGACGATTCTTGCAAGCTCAGATCGGATCATGATTGAACGCCTGTCAGGCAGTGATGCGGCGGGGATTTACAGTCTTGGATACATGATTTCTTTGGGCATGCAGATTGTAAATACTGCTTTGATACATACTTTGGAACCGACGGTTTACCGGAGAATCCGTGATGGGAGAGCATCGGAACTGCGGACTATGGGGATTATGAGCATGTGTATGGTAGCAGCGGCAGATCTGTTGCTGATTGCCTTTGCTCCCGAACTTGTTCAACTGTTTGCACCCTCTACCTATGCAGAAGCGGTAGAGATAATCGCACCGGTCACCGCCAGCGTCTTTGTGATGTACATGTACACTCTTTTTGCTGAGTTTGAGTTCTACTACGAAAAGAAATGGACAATTACTCTGACGACCAGTATGGCTGCAGCGCTGAATATTGTTTTGAATGCCCTCTGCATTCCACGCTTTGGGTGGCAGGCAGCTGCTTATACCACACTGGTCTCATATCTGTGTTATACATTCCTGCATTACCGGATGATGTGCAGAATATGCAGAAAAGAAATGAAGATAAAGCCGGTTTATCCACCGGCAGAAGTGTTCGGACTTACGGTGCTTGTTCTGACATTGGCGTTGATACTGCATCTTCTGTCTCCTTGGTTTCAGGCTCGACTGGCATTGCTGGGAGCGGCCGGTCTGCTTCTGGTCATCCGTCGGAGAACGATTCTGCAGAATGTAAAAGAATTGTTTTCCCGAAAATAAAAGTGGACTGGTGTATTAATCAAGTTTCTCGATGAAATGAAACTGAAAATGGCAGGAATAACAGGCCTGCGGCAAAGAGGAAGTTTATGGCTAAATGGATCGTTGAGGAAACCAATCCGCCGGAAAAGTATTCGGATGGAGCAACTGTTGAGGCACAGATTTTCCAATATGTTAAGGGAAGACCAGCAGATGATTACAGCGATGTTCTGATGAAAGACAGCAGCTGGCCGGTGAACTACCATCTGTCGCCTGTGAGGGAAGATATTCTGAACTGGTATGATCTGCGTTCTTCAGATGATGTATTGGAAATCGGTGCAGGAATGGGGGCTGTAACAGGAACATTATGTCGTGAGGCTGGAACGGTCACCGCTGTTGAACTTACGGTAAATCGTGCTAGAGTTTTGTTTGAGAGACACAGTCATTTTGACAATCTGACTGTTCGGGTAGGCAATTTCAACCGGATGAAATTTGACCGGAAATTCGATGTAATTACACTGATCGGGGTGTTTGAATATGCCGCTCTGTTTACAGAAAATGGTGAACCTGCTGCGTTTCTTAAACGTATCAGGGGACTTCTTAAGTCTGGCGGGAAACTCCTGATTGCAATTGAAAACCGATTTGGTCTCAAATACTGGTGTGGTGCATTGGAGGATCACCTGTCGAAGCCGTATGTAGGACTTCGCGGGTATGATCGGAAAGTCGGGATTGAGACGTATTCAAGGCATGATCTCTCGGAAATACTGAGTTCCTGTGGTTTTGTACAGCAACAGTTTTTTTATCCGCTTCCGGATTATAAATTTCCTCTGGTAATCTATTCGGATCGATATCTGCCGCGGGGACGTTTATCCGATAAAGTGAAGGATTATTATACAGGACGGCCGATGCTGACACTCAATGAGCGGGATGTTCTTGTCGATGTGGTCGAAAATGGTGCGTTTCCATTTATGGCCAATTCTTTTCTGGTTGAATGCGGTTGTGGCGATGCCGTGATGACAGATCTGACATTTGCATCATTTACACCTGAACGGCAGCCGCACAAACGGGTCATTACACGTATTCGGAACAATGAGACGGTGGAAAAAAAAGCTGTTCTTAAAGAAGGAAATGTCCATCTGGAGGAGATACTGGACATTCAGAAGCATCTAAACAGCGACCTGCTGATTCCCTATGTGAAGGCAGATAGTGTTCTTGTGATGCCTTATCTTTCAGGTGAAACAGTAGATCATACGGTTGTCAGTCTTCTTGAAAAAGGGAGTACAGGGGAAGCAATCTCCCTTATTCACCACTTCCTGGAACAGGTTGAGAAATTGTGCAGACAGGGAGAGAAAAAGGGGGGCGCCCTTTCGATCGATCTGATTTTCCAGAACTGTATGTTGGATGGAAAATCATGCCGATTTTTCGATCAGGAATGGGTGATGGATGGA
>CACXHF010000078.1 GCA_902767305.1 uncultured Eubacteriales bacterium | reverse complement strand
TCGCCACACCTGCTCGATAGGATTCAAATCAGGCGAATAAGGAGGAATCGACAAGAACGTCACCCGATTGCGAATTTGCTGATAGCGCGCATCCGATTCTTCACTGATTAGCCTCTTGGCTTTTTTATGCCAAGGTGCATTATCCATAATCATACATATTTTACAAGAATCAGGCATTGGATAAGCAGCAAGAAAAGCCTCAATACTCTCTACAGTTGTTAGATAGTTGAAACGCTCGGGCTTTGTAACGAACAAGTGTCCATTCCCTTTACCCAGGATTACGAAGCCGCTATAAGCAACGCTTTCTTTGCCTGGAGCAGAACCAACTACCGGAACGGTACCGATAGGGCACCAAGTTCGTGTAACATTTGTCTGAAGCTGGAAATGTACCTCATCTTGGCAAACAATGATATTGTTTGGATCCTTTAGCAATTCAGTGAGTTTTTTTTAAAGTCTTCACGTGCCTCGGGGTTTTCCGGATGTGCAGGAAATGTTTGTGGAGTCTTTAAAGATTGCCCAAGTTCATGAAATAAATACTGACAATTTCTCACGGAAATATCGATATTGTACCATTTTTTAATAAATTCAGACAGTGTTTTTCCGTCCCAGACACGATAACCGTATTCCTCAAGCGAATTCGGATCTTCAAGTACAGCTTTTATTTCCGCTTTCTGCTCAGCGTTTAGTAAGGGAGGACGTCCCCCTTTCTTCTTCCGCTTCAAAGCGTCAAATCCTTGCTCGTCTGCAATTTTAACCCATTTTTGAATAGCTCTTTCGTCGTGAACACAGTATTCGGCAACATCTTTAGGTAAAGCACCGTTCAAAACCATGCTTATGAAACTAAGCTTATATCCCAATTCGATATCGATATTTTCTTTGAGGATTGCTTTTAATTTGCAGTCCAATTCTACAGGGTCGTTTTTATATTGTCTTACCTTCATGATATCACGCACCTCCTCGGTATATGATATCACATATGGCCTCCGCTATCAACGGCTCAAAACGAATTTATTTTTTGCGTTTACTATAAACCTCTCATTCCTAAAACGGAGCAGCCTTCTCTCTGTCCATTCGTCCAGTCCAGCACGTCCCGATTCTATTTCATTTGTCCATTTCAGATTATATGAAATGGCGGAGTGGAATGCAAGCATTTCTCTCTGTTTTCACTGTTGACAGGGCACCATTTTTTTCAAAAATGATTCCACGAATGACGGTCAGACCAGAGCTGCTAAAAAAGCACAGAAAAAGAGGCCATGCTCTACATGGCCCCCAGAGGTTACATATTCTGCGTTCAGGCAGGAAAGCCTTTCCGCAGGAATTAAACGGGATCTTTATTTGTTGTCTGCATCAACAGCCTGTGCAGTAGTACGACCGGAAACAAAGATCTCAACAATGGCATTTCCGCCGAGACGGTTACCACCATGGATACCGCCGGTGACCTCGCCGGCTGCATACAGACCGGGGATGATCTTTCCTTCGGCATCGAGCACATGACGATTCGTATCAACTACGACACCGCCCATAGTATGATGGGTGGAAGGAGCCATGAGACGGACAGTCAGCAAAGTGTTATCCAAATCATAGCTGTCCACATCATAGGAACCGTCATCCTTCTTGGCAACATTACCGATGCAGCGGGAAGCGATAGCCTTGCCCACATCCGGGAACTCGCTGCCTGTCATGACTGCCTTGTCATAAGCACGAATGGTATCCAGAACGACCTGTGCATCTGCCTCAACACCAATCTCGGTGAACAGGCTGCCCAGTTCAGTCGCCATACGACGATAATACCGGCCGGCATAATCGCCTTCGCCCAGCTGGATCGGTCCTGGGATCTTCTCTTCAGCATTGTAGATCTCGAGGAAGACACCCTTGGTGCCGTTCACTTCAATACCATTGCGGAACTCTGCCAGAGAAAGAACATCACGCTCGGAACCTTCATCTACGAAACGATGTCCGGTGGTCGGGTTGATATAGACTGCATAGTTGCCGCCGCCGAAAGCCAGGTTACCATTGTCAACCCAGGAGATCGGCATGAGCTGCGTGAATCCCATTCCGGTCACAGCAGCGCCGACTTCCTTAGCCATGGCGATACCATCACCACGCAGGGAAGAACGGTTTGTCGTCTTGGTAGCCGTAGAAAGATATTCGCTGGACCAGTATACATTCTCGTCAACAACTTCCTGGATATTGGCTGCATAGCCGCCGGTAGCCAGGATAACACCCTTGTTCGCATGTGCAGTTACCGGCGTTCCGTCATAACAGGTTGCTTTGACACCGGTCACCTTGCCGTCTTCAAAGATCAGAGAATCAGCGTTGGTACGAAGCATGATCTTGTTGTCAGCATTGGCCTTCAGGAAAGCAGTCATCGGAGCCATGAAATAGGTGCCCCAACGTCCGCCATAGGTTTCAGTCTTGCCGTCGCCGTCAGTATCAACCTCAGCACCGACAAACTCATTCTCACGATACCAGAGAGCACCGATCAGAGTCGGCTGCGTGTTCTCAACAAAGGTAGAACCCATAGACTCCAGCCATTCCTTGAGGCCCTGACCGCCCTTGATGAACTGACTGACCAGATCCAGATCGCCATAGATCCACTGGCTCTTGTCTGCACTCTGGCGCAGGCCGCCGTAATAAGTCTGGAAGATATGTAGATTCAGGGTGGAGAACAGGGTCAGCTGGTTTTCCGGAGTGCCGGCATCCAGTTTCGGCTGCGCCCAGTCGAGGTAAGCCTGAATTTCAGACTTCAATTCCTTGAGAACTGGGAGATACTCGGCATGAACACCATGCTTGCTGAGCTCGGCAGCATCGCCGGCCACAAACTCGTGATCCTTGTAGTAATCAGCGTCAAACGGCTCCTCGCTCCAGTTGAGGATCATCTTGAGCTCGTTAATGCAGCCCTGAACGCTCTTAACCTTGTCATAGGTCTCACCGTTATAGGGATAAACACCCGTGGTGGCGTCCGGATCTGCCGGATCCCATACGAGGTAAGGCATGACGGACTGATACTGACCACCGGAAACGAGGGTATTACCGCCGACTTCGGCATTCTTTTCGATGATCAGAACCGTGTTTCCGTCCTGAGCCGCCTGAGCCGCTGCTGCAATACCGGCACCGCCGGCACCAACGATGACGACATCATAGGTGACATCAATCGGAGCCTCTGCCGCATGCTCCACCTTTGCTGCCTTAAAGGCATCCAGATTGGTGCAGTTTGCCTGCTCTGCTGCATTGTTCACAGCCGTACGCAGTGCACGTCCGGAGAAAGTCGCACCGGAAACACCGTCCACGCCAGAACCGTTAGCCGCCAGCATATCCGGAATCATGATGTCAAATGCCACGTCGCCGACATGGGCGGTTTCGCCGGACTTGACAACCTCAATACCGGTCAGTGCATCCGCCGTAAAGGTGACAGCAAATGTCACAGGGCCATTGTAACCTTCACCAGTTGCCTCATATGTGCCGGCGGTAAAGGCCATTGCAGCCGTGTTTTCCGTCGACTCGCCACGGGCGGCAGCCAGCGCTTTTTCAACTGCTTCCTTTACACCGTTAGAGGAATAGGTAGCCTGCGCAACCACATCAAAATCCGCAGAATTCTTGCCAATCATGGCTTCAATCATCTGAGGGAATGCGGGAACGCCGAAAGGCTGCTCGCCCTCACCTTCGATCTCAATGGCAGTGATGGCATTTTCATCCACTGTCACCTTGACCTTGATCGCATCCGGCTCGGAGACGTATCCGGGAGCAGATGCTTCATACGTTCCAGGGACAAATGCTCCGTCCGCGCCGGCAAACGCCGCAAGGGACAGTAGGCAGATGACCAGAAACAGAGAGAACAGTTTCTTCATCTTCGAAGTACCTCCTATTCATATTACTGCACAGGTTCTGCAGCTGACGTCAGTATATCACAAAAAGCGGCTTTCAAATCAATACCGCTGAAAACGAAACTTTCGTTATTTAAATGGAACATAGACCTCAACAAGCGGGTCCAGTTTCTCCTCATGACAGTGCACACACAGAACCACAGCAACTGCTTCGCCGTCCTGTTCAAATCCATGTTTCCGCATATACTGCCAGGCAGGAACAAATGCCAGTTCCGGCCGTTCAAACAATTCTTCCGTCACCTTTGTAAACGTATGAACACAGTTTTTTCCGCCAATCAGCCGTACAGGTTTGTCTGTGAGCTTCAGTTCCTTCGCCCGTTGCTCGGAAACCGTATAGCCGTAGCGTCCTTTTCCCTCCTCTCCGGAGATCACGGACAACCGTGTGGCAGGCATTTCTGAAAGCCACCTGGATACCAGCTGCTGTTCCTGTTTCTTTTCTGAGATACATCCCTCTTTGCCCACAGAAAGCAGATATACATATGGCAGGGTGGCAAAATCCATTTTGTCCATACGTTCCATAGCCATGGCAATATGACTGCTGAACCAGCCTGTATCCTCTGCCAGCCGCGTATACCGCTTTGCCATCTGCTGTGCCTGCTCTGCCTGCCGGGCAACCCGTTCCAGAATCACTGAAAATGTATCCCCTTCCGGAGAAAACTGTCCGGCAATCACTTTAAGTGGCATTTCCATATTTCTGTATTTTCTGTAACTTACCAGCCGGATAAAATCTGCAACCGAATAGGTACGCCTCGTCATCTCTCCTTTTGTCGGTGCAATAACCCCCTGCTTTTCAAAATAGTGCAGTCCGGCATGGGTCACTCCCAGAGATCTGGCTACATCACCAATCTGATACCGCATTTTTTCACCGCCTGTCACAGCTTCCGTGTCATTTTCATTATTTTATATCAGTATACTCGAAATGATATTATATTTCAATCTGCTCTTCCCTGAAC
>CACXHF010000077.1 GCA_902767305.1 uncultured Eubacteriales bacterium | reverse complement strand
TCCATCGCAGAGCGCTGTCCATCATTATCGATGAAAACAGTCTGTTCAGCCGTTTTCAGAATACTTTCTCTCTGTCCTTCCTGAACCACATGGGATTCCGGATTTCCCTGCTTCCGTCTTCCATATGAAATACGTTCTTTATTGCTGTTATTCTATTACAGATTTGCTCAGGTGGCAAGCCTCCTGGTGACAGTATCCAGATGTTTTACGAATTCGAAACAGAAATGGATGAACCCATACGTGTCAGATGATTCTTTCTGATGGATCAGGGTGAAATCTGGTCAAGATATTGCACAGCATCAGAAATGTGGTCAGAAATATGAACAAATATGGACGCGCGTCCACATTATCATCTGTTGTAATTATCTGAAATATTGAATATAATAATGTTACATTCGGAAGCAGAACGATCGGGCAGTATAAAGATATCTTAAAAAGTTGACTTGATTTTTTGGAGATTTTGTACATGATCAGTCGAAAAGACATTGCCGCACGAGCCGGTGTATCTGTTTCTGTTGTATCAAGAGCACTGAACAACAGCGGATATGTTAATAAGGAAAAGAAAGAAAGAATCCTTTCACTGGCACATGAAATGGGATATAACCGTGAACCGGCAGCAATGCGGGGAAATGGAAATGTCTCAAGACTGCTGCTGTTTTATCTGAGAGATATCCGAAATCCGTTTTATACTGAGGTTTTTGAAGGAATCAGTGAGGTAGCAGAGGAGAAAAACTACGGTGCAGTCATGTTCCTGTCACGGGATTATGAACGCATTCCAAGAATGCCGGTGGATGGCGTCATTTTTTCCAACGAAGCAATGGCCGTCGATTACCTCAAGACCGTCGGAAAAAAGTACTACCTGCCTGCAGTCAGCTGTTCTTACGGATACAATTATCTGCTTCCCAGGAGCATCACACAGATTGACTGTGATCTGCTTGAAGCCACCGTTATGCTGATTGAGTATCTTCAGAAAAGAGGTCACCGGAAAATAGCCATGATCTCTTCAGAAGATCTGACTCAGTTCAGTGTCCGGATCATTGCCTGGCGTTCCGCCATGCTGCCAATTCTCGGGAGTCGTGTTCAGGATTACTTTTTTGCTGTAGATGACGATTCCGGGCGTAAAAATGTTGAGGATCCATTCGAGTTTTCCTGTGATTTTTATGAGCGGGGGAGCATCGGGGCAAAACGTTTCTTTGATTCCGGCTGCGATGCCACAGCGGTCATCTGCTTTAATGAAGGTGTGGCACTGGGATTCTGTCAGACAGCCGCTGCGAT
This sequence comes from uncultured Eubacteriales bacterium, assembly GCA_902767305.1. Lineage (GTDB taxonomy): Bacteria > Bacillota > Clostridia > Christensenellales > Aristaeellaceae > Ventricola. Next base: position 12,925 of record CACXHF010000077.1, on the reverse strand, counting down.
GAACCTCCGTATTCCGGAAGATCTTTCCGTCGTCACATTTGATAACACATATATTTCAAAGTATTTTTCCATTCCTCTTACCAGGATCAGCCTCAACCCACATCTGCAGGGACGGGAATGTGCGCTTCACCTGATCAGTCTCATCAATGGAGAAGCGGGGGAGCGTGTCCACCACGTTCCGGTGGAACTCATAGAAGGGGCATCGGTTCTGACAATCGGGTAAAACCGGTCTGTCAGCGCGTGTCCCGGATGAAAATGTGATTTTCTCGTATGAGAGATCAAAATATTTAAGGAGGTACCTAAAATGAAACGTATCGTTACTCTGGTACTGGTTACCCTGATGGCACTGCTTTCTCTGAGCGCGTTTGCTGAGGGAACGGTGAACAAGGATATCTCCGGCTATATCGAAGTCGGCGGATGGCCGTCCGGTGATGACGCCTTTAAGGCAGCAATGGCCGGATTCAACGAGATGTATCCAAATATCGAAGTCGAGCTCGTCTTTACCGACACGACTGCCCATCATCAGGCCCTGCAGACCTCTCTGGCCGCCGGTTCCGGTGCTCCGGACGTCGCAATGGTTGAGGGTGCTTACATTGCTCAGTACAAGAATTCTCTTGCTCTGACTGACCTCAACACGCTGGGTGCACAGGCGTATAAGGATGACTTTGGTCCTTTCAAATGGAATCAGGCGATCAGTGATGACGGAAAACGCATGGTTGCGATTCCGTGGGATCTTGGTCCGACGCTCTACTACTATCGTTCAGACGTGTTCGAGGAAGTTGGCCTTCCGACCGATCCTGACGAGGTTACCAAGCTCATGAGCACCTGGGAAGGCGTTCTTCAGGTTGCTGAGAAAGTTTCCATCCCCGGCAAGCGCTGGTTCCTGCCCTCCGCTGCTTATCCGTATCAGTGGCTGTTTATCAACCGCGACTATTTTGATGAGAAGCTTAATCTGGTTCTCGAACGCCCGGGCGACATTGACTGTCTGAACGCCTGCCTCGAAATCCGCAAGAACGGCTGGGATATGAATGTGGACATGTGGTCAAGCGAAGCATATGCCGCTTATGAAGCCGGCACCTGTGTCAGCGTGGCTGCCGGTTCCTGGTTCTCCGGCTTCCTGAAGACCGATATTGATCCGGACGGTGCCGGACACTGGCGCGCAACTGTCCTCCCGGCAGGCATGCCTGCAACCAACTGGGGTGGTTCCTTCCTGGTTATCCCCGAGCAGAGCAAGGAAAAAGAAGCTGCCTGGGCTTTCCTGACCTATATGCTCTGCACCGCAAAGGGACAGAATGATATGTTTGCCGCTGTCGATTACTTCCCGGCTTATGAGCCCGCCTGGACGCAGGCTCCCGAACTCTACACGGCTGGTGATCCGTACTTTGGCGGACAGGCTCCCAATGCACTGGCAGCCAAGATTGCAGGCGAAGTGCCCGCAGTTTACAATACGATTATGGATACCACCGCTGAGGGATATATTTACAGCGCATTCAACGCAGGCGCAGAAGCCGGCGAAACCGCTGAGCAGATCCGTGAGCGCCTTGGCAAGGACATCGAGGTAGCCTGTGCCGAACTCAAGCTCCAGCAGATTCAGAACCTGAAGGATGCAGGTGTCTGGCAGGAGTAACCTCCGACTCTGAACCTTATGATGATTGAAAAGAAGGAGGCCGGTTCCTGCCGGTCTCCTTCTTGCCGGTCATGACTTTTTCCTGTGGTAACGGAATCATTCCGGATTCATTCAGTCCCGATTTGTCTTATGGAGGTGAAGCAGGTGGATAAAACCGCCGGTTCTGTCCGGGCCCCTAAGAAAAAGAGCTTCGGCCGGATTCTTTATGAGAATCGCGTGGCTTATGCATACATTGCACCGTTCTATATTCTGTTCCTTGTGTTTAATCTCTTTCCCATGGTTTTCGGCTTTGCCCTCAGCTTTTTCCGCTGGGACGGCCTCAGCGACATGCATTTTATCGGAATCCAGAATTACGGGAATCTTCTGAAGGATCCACTGTTCTGGAAAGCGCTGCAGAATACACTGTTTATCGGCATTATTGCACATATCCCCATTCTGCTCGGCGGCCTTGTTCTGGCATATATCCTGAATTCCAGACTGGTTCGCGGCGAAAATCTCTTCAAAACGATCTATTTCATGCCCATGGTGACCAGTGCCGTGGCGGTTACGGTCATCTTCTCAAGCATGTTCGGTTATAACTATGGTGTCATCAACTATTTTCTCAGCCTGTTCGGGGAACCGCCGATCAACTGGCTGGGCGGCGACGGGTCACTGATCAAGGTAGCCGTTATTGTCATGTTCTCCTGGAAATGGATCGGCTGGAACATGGTTATTTATCTAGCCGGCATGCAGGGCATCAGCAATGACATCTATGAAGCGGCTTCCATCGACGGAGCTACTCATGTGGATGTGGTTTTCAAGATTCTCATCCCGCTCCTCAAGCCCATTATCCTCTTTACACTGATTCAATCGACCATTGGTATGTTCAACCTGTTTACGGAGCCTTTCGTTCTGACGGGCAACAGCTGGACCGGCGGCACCAATAACGGCGCCCTCACGCTGATGATCTACCTGCTCAACAAGGCACCGCAGGGCGGCAACCTCTATGGCTATGCTTCTGCTGTTGCATATGTCATTACGCTGATGATCATCTTTATCTCAACCGTTCTGAACAAAGTAACGGAAGAAAAGGATTCGGGAACGGGGAAGGGGGGCAATAAGAAATGAAAACACTGCTTCTGCTCATCGCCGTATTTTTCCTGGTCCTGTTTATTCTCTCCAGGATCGGCACAACAGGGAAAAAGATTGCTTTGTATCTTGTTCTTCTCGCTGTTGCCTTCATCATGCTCTTCCCGTTCTATGAGATGTTCGTCATGTCGACGCTCAAGACCAATGAAATCTACTCGTTTCCGCCGCGACTCTGGTTTGGCAGCAACCTCCTGAAGAATTTTGAGAATATGAACAAATCTGTCAATCTTCTCAGGGCTTTCCAGAACAGCTGCACAGTAACCATCAGCTATGTGGTCCTGGCTCTTCTGTTCTGCTCGATGGGCGGATATGCGTTCTCCATTTATGATTTCCCCGGGAAAAAGACACTGTTCCGTATTCTTCTGGCTACCATGATGGTCCCGGCTACGGCTGGAATGATTCCATGGTACATCATGATGAGCAAAATTGGCTGGATTTCAGACCGTACGACAGCTGGCTTCCTTGCCCTGATCATTCCCGGGTGCGCCAATGCCTTCGGCGTGTTCTGGATGCGCCAATACTGCCAGAACAACGTACCAAAGTCCCTGATGGAAGCTGCACGGATAGACGGCTGCAGTGAATGGACCATCTTTTTCCGGATCATTGCACCCATTCTGCTCCCGGCTTATGCCTCTCTTGGCATCATGAATTTTGTCAATCAGTGGAACGAATTTACTCAGGCACTCCTCGTCCTCAAGCGTCAGAAATTCTACACTCTTCCGCTTCTGCTCAAAACCATGGTCGGCGACCGCGGAACAGACTACGGTGCCCTGATGCTGGCCAGTACGTGCGCAGTGCTGCCCCTGCTCATTTTCTTCCTCTGTGCCTCCAAGTACTTCATGAGCGGTCTGACGGCCGGAGCAGTCAAGGAGTAAGCAGATAACCTGCAGAGTTCATCTGCAAAACAGTTCTGTGCCAAGCAGAAAGCACTTCTTTTTACGAATCCACTTGACCCATAACGTCAGCCGATACAGAACGGATTTGCTGCCGGCTGACACATTCTGAGGAGGAAAACATGTCAACGATTCTGGACGGAAAACATCTGGTTCTCGGAACTTGTTATTATCCCGAACACTGGCCGGAAACAATGTGGGAGCCGGACATTCTGCGAATGCTTGAAAATGGAATCGAAGTCATACGGATCGCAGAGTTTGCCTGGAGCAAAACGGAGCCGGAAGAGGGACGCTTTACCTTTGATTTCTTCGACCGTTTCCTGGATCTTTGTGACCAGCATGGGATGAAAGTCATTTTCGGCACTCCTACAGCGACACCGCCAGCCTGGCTGACTGAGAAGTATCCGGAGGTTCTCAATGCGGATCTCGAAGGTACGCTGTATCGGCACGGTGCAAGGCGCCATTATAACTACAATTCACTGGTCTATCAGACACTGAGTGCCCGGATTGTCCGTGTACTGGCAGAACATTATGCCGGACGGAAATGTATCATTGGCTGGCAGATTGACAACGAGCTCAACTGTGAAAGGGAATGGTTCTATTCTGAAGCTGATTCAGCTGCTTTCCGACTCTATCTGAAGAAACAGTATGAAACGCTGGACAGGCTCAATGACGCCTGGGGAACTGTCTTCTGGAATCAGACTTATACAGCGTGGGATGAGATCCATGTTCCAAGGAAGACAATCAGCGATTCCACTAATCCCCATGAGGTGCTTGACTACATACGCTTCATTTCGGTAAGTGCCAGACAGTTCTGCAAAATGCAGAGCGACATTCTGAGAGAATACATCAAGCCCGGTGATTTCATTACTACCAACGGAATGTTCGCCAATCTTGACAATCATCAGATGACTGCAGAGAGCCTTGATTTTTATACCTACGATTCCTATCCGAACTTTGCCTACTGTCTGGATGCCTACCGGGATGTTCCGGAGGATCTCAAAGACCGCCGCTGGAGCAGGAATCTGACAGAGGTACGTTCTATTTCCAGGCGTTTCGGTATTATGGAACAGCAGTCCGGTGCCAACGGATGGAATACGCGAATGGAAGCACCGACACCGCGTCCGGGACAGATGATGCTGTGGACAATGCAGTCCATTGCTCATGGAGCGGATTATGTCAGTTATTTCCGCTGGCGTACCAGCACCATCGGCACGGAGATCTACTGGCATGGCATTCTCGACTATTCCGGACGTGAAAACCGCAGGATTGCCGAACTCCGTCAGATTCATGCCACGCTCAGCCGGATGCAGGAACTTGCCGGTACCCGCTATGAAGCAAAAGTAGGCATTCTCAAGGATTATGACAACATTTTCGATGCCCGGCTGGACAAATGGCATGGCCGAATTGACTGGGCCAGTGAAACTGCCCTCTTCAATGCTGCACAGAAAACTCATACACCGCTTGACTATATCTACCTTGATCATATCCAGCCGGAGGAGATGGCAGACTATTCACTGCTTTTCTATCCGCATCCCGCGCTGATGACAAAAGAGCGTGCTGAGCTGCTGCGCAGTTATGTAGAGCAGGGGGGAACACTGGTTCTCGGATGCCGCAGTGCCTACAAGGATATGAACGGCCGCTGTGTGATGGACAAGCTGCCCGGCCTTCTCTCTGATCTGACACAGGCAGATATTCCTGAATACTCCTTCATTGCACCAGATGCAGGAAAAGTAACCATCGACTGGAACGGCACCTGCCTTGAAGCCAGTGTATTTTCTGATCTGGTAGATGCCGTTGGTACAGGCAAACTGGAAGGTATTTATACCTCTGATTATTACGCCGGTTCCGGCGCACTTGTTTCGAATCAGGTCGGTAAAGGAAAGGTATACTACTACGGCAGCGCTTTCAGTGAACAGGCTGCGAGAGTGTTCCTTGAGAAGTTCGGTGCGGCAGAACCGTACAGTGACTGCATCAAAGTCCCTGAAAGCTGCGAACTGGCAGTTCGCAGCAACGGCCAGTCCCGCTATCTGTTCATTCTCAATTATCTGAGTACACCTGCAGTCGTGCAGATCTGTCAGCCCATGGTAGATCTTAACACCGGGGAAACTGTTTCCGGAAGTTTCGAAATTCCGGGATACTGCACACTGGTTCTCAAGGTCTGATTCCGGCTTTCTCCGGTCAGATCAAGTGTAACCTGATAAAAGGACTTCCGATAAATGTCATTCGGAAGTCCTTTTTTTCTGTAGAAGAAACCGACGCAGTCATGATACAATACAGATAGTTATCGGGTATCAGAGTCGTTGACAGGCTGCCTCATCTGGATCAGTACAGCCGGATTATGAGCCCGCGCTCCGGAAGCAGATAATAAAACCGGTGCGTAAATCGGATTTCATACTTCTTCCCTTGGAAAGATTTGAAACCCGTTATCGGATATCTGGAGAACTGTCAACAAAACAAGCGACGTATTTGAAAGCGAGGTGCATTTACATGACTAGAGTGGATGAACTGGATCTGGTCGAAATTGATGGTGTGACCTGCTGTCACGGACATGTACTTCCATTCGGAGCTTCTCTTCTGAGCAATGGCGGTATCAATTTTTCTATCAATTCTGCGGATGCAGAGGGATGCGAGCTCCAGCTTTATCACCGGGGAGCGGAAAACTGTTTCGCCAATATCCGGCTGCCGGATAATTACCGGATCGGAAACAACTACTCCATCATCGTATTCGGCCAGGATGTTGAGGATCTTGAATATACCTACCATTTTTCCGGAAAAATGGATCCCTCTGCCGGTTTTCGGTTCGATGCATCAGTGCCGCTTCTTGATCCCTATGCAAAGCTCCTTTCTGGCCGGGAAATCTGGGGAGAGAACTCCATGAAACCCCTGCGCTGCAAACTGCTGCAGGAAGATTATCCGTGGGAGGGAGATCGGCCGCTGGAAATCCCTTTTGAAGACATGGTGATCTATGAAATGCATGTGCGCGGTTTCACAAAGGACCCGTCTTCGCCGGCAAAATACCGCGGTACATATGCCGGAGTGGTTGAAATGATCCCGCATCTGAAAGCCCTTGGCATCAACTGCGTGGAACTCCTGCCGATCTTTGAATTTGATGAACTCCAGTATGACTGGATCGTCGACGGCAGGCGGGTTTACAACTACTGGGGATATTCAACCGTTGGTTTTTTTGCACCAAAGTCCGGTTATGCCTCTTCCGGCCCGCATGGTCTGGCTGCCGATGAACTCAAAAACATGGTCCGTCAGCTTCACCGGAACGGCATCGCGGTAATCCTTGATGTTGTGTTCAATCATACCGCCGAAGAGGGAAGCGAAGGTCCTACACTCAGCTATCGCGGAATCGATAACCGCACCTATTACATGCTGGATGAAAATGGAGAATACCTTGACTTTACCGGCTGCCGCAATACCGTAAACTGCAACAATGTAGTGGTACGCCAGCACATTATTGACTGTCTGCGATACTGGGTTTCTGAATACCATATGGATGGTTTTCGCTTTGATGAGGCACCCATTCTCTCCCGTGGAACAAATGGTACTCCTCTGCAGAATCCACCGCTCCTTGAGGCACTGGCGCATGATCCGATTCTGGCGAAAAGCACACTGATTGCAGAATGCTGGGATGCTGCAGGACTTTATCAGCAGGGCAGTTTTCCTGCGCCTGCCAAATGGGCGGAATGGAACGGACAATACCGTGACTGTATCCGTCGATTTATTAAGGGTGATGCCGGAATGGGACCGGAACTGCTTCTCCGTATCCAGGGTTCACCTGACCTATATAAGGATAAGGGGATACAGGCAACGCTGAATTTTGTTACCTGTCATGACGGTTTTACCCTGAATGATCTGGTTTCATACAATGAAAAGCATAATCTGAACAATGGTGAAGATAACCGGGATGGTGCCGGTGACAATGCCAGCTGGAACTGCGGCGAAGAAGGACACACGGACAATCCGGAGATTGAAGCCCTTCGAAACCGGCAGATAAAAAATGCTTTTGCTCTGCTGATGCTCAGCCGCGGAACGCCAATGATGCTCTCAGGGGATGAGTTCCGAAATTCACAGAACGGTAACAATAATGCCTACTGTCAGGATAATCCCATTTCCTGGCTGAACTGGGACAATCTTGATTCCCATGCAGATGTTTTCAACTTTTTCCGGAAACTGATTCATCTGCGCAGGGAGCACCCGGTTCTTCGCCGTCGGGAGTACTTTACTGAATGGAATGCCAGCGGTTATCCGGAACTGTCCTTTCATGGTGAACAGGCCTGGAATCTCAATATGTGGGCTCCGTTTCTGACTTTCGGATTCATGTATGCAGAGCCGTCCAAAGACTTTGGAACAGAATCTGACTGCTTTATCTACTGCGGCGTGAACGCTCACTGGGAATCCCATCGTCTCGAGTTGCCGATCCTTCCAGAGGGCATGCAGTGGCAGATCTACGTCGATTCTGCAAATGCAGATACTGAAAAACAATTCGTGCCGGACAGACAGATTACTCTCACGCCGCGAAGCCTGATGGTTCTGACAGCCAGGTGATTTTCACATAAAATAAGACCGTTGAGACTGAATCAGCCTCAACGGTTTTTCCGCTTATTATGACCAGAAGAACCAGATGAAGAGGTAGCCGACGAATACCGCTGTCAGTGTAAAGGGAACACCAATTCGCATGAAGTCCTTAAACGAGGTTTCATAGCCATTCTTCTTCAGAATGCCGACAGCCGCGATCTTGGCGCTGGCACCAATAGGCGTCAGATTTCCGCCAAGCGTCGCACCGGTCAGAAGGCCAAAGTAGAGAACATAGGGTTCAATGCCCAGCAGAGAGGTAACCGTCTGCAGAACCGGAAGCATAGTCGCCACATAGGGAATATTGTCGACGAAAGCAGAAATGACCACAGAACCCCAGACAATGATCGAATAAAGGAAGAACAGGTTAGTGCCGCCTGTTTTGACGATCCAGTTTGCAAAATCGTCAATAATGCCAACGGCAGTGACACCGGCAATGACCAGAAACAGAGAAACAAGGAGAATCAGAGTTTCAACGTCAACAGATTCAATGGCATGTCTGGCCGCTCTAGTGGAGCGGGACTGAATGACCGTGATGACAATGGTCATCACCGCAATGCAGATACAGATAAGTCCGTTCGTCACATCCGGCTTGTTCGGAATAAAGGAGGCAAGAATCAGCAGTACAACCACCAGGACCAGCATGACCGTCGGCATGAAGTTTGTGACCTTTGTCCGTTCACGGACAGTTCCTTGGAGAGGTGTGCGTTCATTTCGGAACAGAAACATAATGATTGGAACCGTGGCCAGAGCACCCAGCTCTACTGCAAAAAAGATGCCCGGCTTTCCGTTCATTGCGAAAAAGGAATTAAAGTCCATTCCTGCGTAGGCACCAAGCATGATGGAAGTTGTATCACCGACCAGTGTGGCTGCACCCTGAAGATTAGATGAAACTGCGATACACAGAATCATCGGAACAGGGGAGATGCCCAGCGAAGTGCAGATGGCAAGTCCGACAGGTGCAATCATGAGAACCGTGGCAACGTTGTCGATAAACGCGGAAACAAGGCCGGAGAAAAGTGACATGTAAACTGTCACCCACATTACATTCTTTGAATGATCCAGCAAAATATCCGCGATGAGATTCGGCATTTTTGAGGCAATGAAGTAGTCGACGATAATCATCGTCCCCAGGAGCATCATGAGAACATTCCAGTTAATGGCAGTCGGGACAGCCTGAAAAGGAAGAATGCCGATTGCGATAAATATGACAGCAGTTATCGCCGCAGCATGCACACGAAATCTGGGTTTGATGATCATGACCGCATACATGCAGATAAACAGAATCAATGCAACCAGTTTTAAATTCAACAATAAACCCTCCCATGATGATAAAAAATATTGCGTACAGAATCCGTCAGTACGGCACGGTTATGTATCATAGTCTAATTTCAGAGGAATAGCAAGTGTAAATCGAAGAGTTCCCTCTGATGTTCTGAGATTCTGAGGTGACTTGAGGAAAATCAGAACAGACGCGTAGTCTGATCATTCTGCAGGGATCACTGTTCAGAATCTGTAAACTCCGGCACAGGATAGTCTTGATTTTCCCGGGAATTTGGTGTACTCTTCCTTCAAATCCGAAGCAAATCGGCCGAATAAGGCATAGTTGGATTGATAATGGCAGTCAATCATCTCACTGGCATAAGTCATCCCGATCTGAACAGGGATGGAATCCGGGATAGAATCCAGCAGTCACTGGATCAGCGTAATCAGGCTGCGAAAATCGCTCACACCGGAGACAGCGGGAAAGATGGCAGGCCGTTATGGAATAAAAACAGGATGCAATGTGCATTCAGCACTGGCCGACTGAGGCAATCGATAGAAGGAAACCTCTGTCGGAACAAGCGCTTCCGTATGGCGCGGTACCGGTAAAATCGGAATGGAAACTTGGAAAGGAAGAAGAACAGATGAGTTTTGAAAAAATAGCATTGGCCGGCGGCTGTTTCTGGGGGACAGAACGGTACTTTCAACTGCTCAGGGGCGTTATCGAAACAACGGTCGGTTATGCCAATGGCCCGACAGATCATTCACCGTCTTACGAGGAAGTGAAGCACGGCCTGGGGCATGCAGAAACCGTGATGATCACGTTTGATCCGGAAATCATCACTCTGGAACATCTGCTAGAGCAGTACTATACAATAATTGATCCTTTCTCGGTGAACCGTCAGGGGCATGATGAGGGAATTCAGTACAGAACCGGAATTTACTATCTGTCGGATTCACAGAGAGAAACTGTCGAAAAGAGCATGAAGGCATTTGAAGCCCGGCTGGGAAAGAAAACAGCGATTGAAGTAATGAAACTTGCCTGCTTTTACCCTGCAGAAGAATATCATCAGGATTATCTGATCAAGAATCCGGCCGGTTACTGTCATCTGCCCGCATCCCGGTTCGAAGAAGCAAAAGCCTATGGACGCCGGTAAACGGATACTGGCTCAGACCGGATTCCCTTTTTCTCTGATCTTGCTATTTCTGTTTCTGTTTCAGTCTTCTGCAGGACTGACAGAGGAGATTCCATCCTGGTTCAGTTCTCTTCGTGAAGCGGAAGGGTTTGAAATGCAGTCCGACGGGAACTGGGTCTATCAGCAGACGGCAGAGTATCTTTTTACGGATGGAAAAGCGTTTTTCGGTCTGGAAGCGGCTACGTATGCAAAAACCGGTGAAGTTCTGATATGCGCCTTTGCGGGCCTTGCAGACAACCGGAATCAGCCTCTTGCTGAGGTAACCCGGTTCGAAGTATTTATCGGAGAGCAGACCTGGTCCTGGCATTCTCCTGTGATCGGGCGAACTGCTTCACTTGTCTATCTCGGAGAATCAGAAAAGGATTTCCTGGAGGCTCTGGAGACAGCAGAGCGGCTGGATGTTCAGATTCATTTTCTCGCAAGAAAAATGATTGTATCGTTCGAACGGCCGGAACTGGACAGGCTTTGCAGAGCATCCGGCTTTCTGCATGCAGCGCTTGAGGCAGTGGATACAGGCAACGGATCCATTACCGGGACGTATGAGAGCGAGCATCCGGTTCACCGGAAAGGAGACAGGCTATTAACTGAACCGGCTAACCAACCAGCCTGCGGACTCTGACACAGTCAGATAACCAAAATGCAGAAACTCCGTGAATCTGTTTCTCAGTGAAACAGATTCACGGAGTTTTTTTTCTGAATCAGTGAGGCTGCTCGTCCATCCGATGCAGGAAATTCGCCAGGATAGCACCCGAAATATTGTGCCATACACTGAAAATAGCCCCGGGAACGGTGACCATGGAGAGGTCGGGGAATGCGCTTCCCGCCAGAGACGTAGCCAGTCCCGAGTTCTGCATTCCAATTTCCACGGCAAGGGCTTTCTTTTTGGCCAGCGGAAATTTCAACAGGACTCCGGCGAGATAACCCGTCGCATAACCGAGAAGGTTATGCAGAATGACTACCACAAAAACCACGATCCCTGTATCCAGAATCTTCTGTGCATTATGGGAAACTACTGCTGCGACAATCAGTGTGATCGCGGTAACTGATACCAGGGGAAGAATCTGAACAACTCCGGAAACTGCTTTTCCCATGAAATGGTTAAGGATAAATCCGAGTGCGATGGGGACAATCACCACCTGAATAATGGAAAGAAACATTCCAAGCATATCCACATGAACGGTTGTTCTCAGATAAAGCCATGTGATGGCAGGAGTCAAAACAGGCGCCAGCAGCGTATTGACGCTTGTCATACCGACGGAAAGTGCCACATCACCCCTGCTCAGATAGGTAATGACATTGCTGGATGTTCCACCAGGGCAGGTACCCACAAGAATCAGACCTGCCATAAGTCCTGTTTCAAGACTGAACATTCTGCCAAGGATAAAGGCCAGAAAAGGCATGATGGTAAATTGTGCAATGCAGCCAATAAGAATATCCTTCGGCCGGCGAAACACTACAGCAAAATCTTCCGGCTTGATGGTCAGACCCATTCCGAACATGACAACCATCAGCAGATAATTGATCCAGGAAGTCTGAATCCACAGACAGGTAGCCGGTGCAAACAAAGCGAGTGCAGCAACAATGATGACAATCAGGGCCATGTATTTTCCGACAAAATCGCTTACTTTCTTCATGTTATTACTCCTCTCAGGGTTTTAAGATTCAGTTGTTTTCTTTGCGGAAACACCCTTGTGCGGTGGCCGCTTCCTTGAAAAGAAGGTCATAAACTCACACTCGATCCGGCCATTGTAAAAACGGCGCTTTTTATCAGCCCGCCGCCCGATACAACGTTCAAACTGCGGGTGAGAAGAGATCGCATTGAGTGACCATCCCGGATGATCTGCAAGAAGACGACCAAAATCACGGTAAAGACTTTCGCAGGACTTACGGTCGGAGAGGCGTTCCCCATAGGGTGGATTGGAGAGAAAAACCCCGAATTCCTCTGCAGGACAGCAGTCGCGCATGTCCGCAACCCTGACATCGATGCGTCCGCTCAGACCTGCCTGTACAATATGCCGCCTGGCCAGGGTAATGGCTTCCGGATCAATGTCAGACCCGCGGATTCCCTCAATCAGAGAAGGATCAAACTCGGCCTTGGCTGCTTCACGGATGCGAGGGAAACCTGGTGCAAGATAGGGGAACTGCTTCATCGCAAAGGAACGGTTCAGTCCAGGTGCACGGTGACTCATTTTGAATGCGGCTTCAATCAGAAGGGTACCGGTACCACAGAATGG
>CACXHF010000076.1 GCA_902767305.1 uncultured Eubacteriales bacterium | reverse complement strand
CTGCTTCCTGAAGAATGTAAGGAACAATAAAGAAGTATTTGGCCCTGGTCTGGACGGTTGATGTACCGGGGAAAAAACAATTGGCAAAAGCATCCCGAATAATACCAATGCCTAGCTCATCAACCGCTCCCTGTTCCTGCAGCAGATTCATCACATCAAGAACCTTTTCCCGATCTGCTTTTGAAAAATCCACCCAGCCAAGTTGCATATCAATACATCAACTCCTTACTGATTTGCCCGTTTCAACTCCATCTCCTGTTATTGTTCCTTCACATCTGACGGTCCACTGATGACAATCGTGGAAATGTGCGTTTAGAATGCTTTTTATCTCCAATACCAAAGTCAAATACAATTCTTGCATCTTATACTGACTGCACTTTATTCTGATCAATCATGTCAGGTTTATCTCTGCACAGACATCAGACGATCTGCTGCTCGGTATATTTTATCTGAAATATGAACGTTTCCTCTTGGTCTCTGAGCTTTCCGGATCCTCAGGCAGCTGGACAGGCCTATATTCCAGAAAGGTGTGTGTTATACTTATTTTTTCTGTTACCTGTTCAGCTGACAGGTTCAGACATCATCCAAAGGCAATGTGACGCCTGCAGGGTTATCTTACAGTATAGGCAAATGTCTCTTCAACATAACGGGGTTCAGACCAGTTGTCATTATCGTAAGCAATAATCTTTCCTCTGATTTCCTGCAGCTGTGTTATTCCGTTTTCTTCCAGTGATGAAGTAAAGAAAACAATATCCTCAAGCTCTGCACATCCCGGCATTAATGAATCCGCCCAGAACGGATCAATCGCGAACCCGTTAACAGCGCATTCTTCTATGGAAAACATCGCAGATGATGCCGTCTTATTTTCAAGATACACCTTCATTCCTTTTCCCATAAAGGTTTCAGTATAGCCGAGAATTGCTATGGTTACCTTTTCGTTATTTGTTACAATCTGCGCCGTTGAAAGATCCTGAACATCTTTATGAGCCTGATCCGGGGAACCGGTATTAATTGTATATGTAGTATTTGCCAGATCCTCTGCAGCCCAGTCATTATTGTCGTAAGCACGAACAGACAAAAGAATCATGGACGGAACAGATGTAACACCTTGTTCGCGCAGTCCAATACAATCAATGCTTGTATTCTTTTTCGTATGCGGCGGCATCTCAACCGCAAACATATCATCTACTTCCATGCCATTAACGGCTATTCCTTTATCTGTACTGAACATCACCGTCTTGTCTGATTTGTTTTCAAGCAATACACCCAGTTTCATACTGTCATTGTTGAATTCCAGTTGTTTTGCAATCATACTGACATCACTGTTATCAAATATAACAATGCCTTCCTCTGCCACTGCAGAACAGATCAAAAGAACCATCATACAGAACACTACTATCGCTCTTTTCATGACAATCCTCCCTTACTCAACACTTCCGGAAACGCCTTTTTACCCCACCAGGTATGCTTCCCGCTTTTTCATTTTGAGGATACTCAGATCACATCTTCTGAATCTTTTCCGATGAAAGGACGGATATTGGCAGTACTTTCCGCTCCTCCGCCCTGAGCCTCGGGAAAGTGTTTAATGCACTTCACTGAGAATCAACTGCCTGTACCATACGGCGATCGAACAATCTGAGGGAGAATTTCATGGTATTCTCCCTCAATTGCCTGATGATTTTCCGGATCATTCCGATCATATCCTCATCTGGCAGGACAATACACATTCCGGTTCAGACTCCAAAACCACAATGAGGCGCCTGTCTCAGTCAGGGAATTCCGCCTGAACTCATTTGACTTCCCGTCTGCCGTAAATGGAACGCCATTTCATTCCTCTTACAAGCATCCCGCAATCAACTATTCTTCATCGTCCCATTCATCATCATCCACATACCTCGGAATATCAAGTTCAGAAAGATCGCGTCCCATGGTCTTTTCGATAAAGGCATTGCATGTGTCCCAGTCCGTACGCACCACATAGATCAGGTAGCGGATCAGCGCATCCTTGTCCGGATCTTCATTCGGATTCTCTTCATATTCCTCATACTCGCAGCCCCAGTCGATAAAATCTGTATCTTCATATTCATCTCTGATGATCATCTCATGCAGGCTCGTGTCCGACTCGTAGTAATTCATCATTCCCTCAATCTCGAGAATCCCTGCATAGAAAACACGTCCGTTATCAAGAACCTTTGCCTCAGCAGTCACATAGCCGGGTACCGGTCCACAAGCCATCCCGCCGCCTGTAATATCTGCTTTTACCTCAACGATTTTCATTTTTCTTCCTCCTTCAGTTTTCACTCTGGTGTTTTTCCCTCATGAGCTGTTCTCATGACACGATGAATTCTATCAAAGAAGGAGGCATAAAAGTGGACCTTCAAGGTCCAAGATTCCTGCTTCAGGG
>CACXHF010000075.1 GCA_902767305.1 uncultured Eubacteriales bacterium | reverse complement strand
TCCAGTCTTCCAGGCGTATACTGCGCAGGTTTCCTGCGAAAATGCCCCGTCGCATGACGGGAAAACCCTCAGTAAACGGAGGACCTCTTATGAAAAATATACATCTTCTGGTAGACAGCTGTTGCGACCTTTCACCTGAGCAGCTCGAAAACATGCAGGCCAGTGTCGCCCCGCTGACCATAACCATCGATTCGAAGGACTATATCGATGACGGCACTGTCGAAATCGTTCCTTATCTGAATGCCATGAAGGCATCAAAAAGCCCGGCACGATCCGCCTGTCCGTCTCCGGAAACGTATATGAATGATATGCTGAAAGCAGATGGAGACTGTTTTGTCGTCACCCTGTCAAGCCGGCTTTCCGGTTCCTATAACGCCGCTATGCTGGGACGGGAAATGGCGCTTGAGATTAATCCGAACAGACGAATTCACGTATTTGACAGTAAAAGCGCCAGTGCCGGGGAAACGCAGCTGGCCATGCTCATCAATGAACTTCTGAAGGCAAAACACTCTTTTGATGAAATCATTGAAATTGTCAATCAGAAAATTGCAGGCATGCGAACTCTGTTCGTACTGGATTCCCTCGACAATCTGGTCAAAAACGGCCGGATTGCCAAAACTGTCGCTGCCATCGCCAGCGTACTTTCCATTCGTCCCGTCATGAGTGATGATGGCTCCGGTGGTATCCGGATGCTGAGCAGAGGGCGTGGAATCAAAGGAGCCTTGATACAGATGGTCGATGCCATCCGCAGACAGACCGAACCGTTTTCTTTCCGTTCCCGTCGTCTGACCCTTTCCTACTGCAACTGCCGTGAACGTGCCGAGCGTCTTCGTGAAATGATCTGGGAAAAATGCCCGGCAATTGGCGAAATCATTCTGACCCCCACCTCAGCTCTTTCCTCGATGTACGCCTATGACGGGGGCATTGTCGTTGCCTTCTGAAAAGAACCGGAATAAAGGAAGGGACAGTATCTGTCACTTCCTTATTATTGTTTACCGACGGATATCGTAGTTCATGTTCATCAGATTGCGGATACTGTCTACATCATCCGTAATATTAGCATCACCATGAATGGTATGCTTGATTACACTGCTGGCCACTGCAAAGTTGACCATGTCCATAGGTTTGTACTCATGAATCATGGCATAGATCAGGCCGCTGGCAAAAGCATCACCGCCACCTACCCGATCAAGAATGGTAAACGTGAAGAGTTTGCTCTCAAAGGTGTGTCCCTCATAGTACATAAATGCTTTCAGACTGTTTTCGCTGCCGGAATGTGCGTACCGTACATGCCGTGCAATACAGCGGAGATTCGGGTACTGCTCAACAAAATGGCTGAATATCTCATCCTGCTGTTCATAGCTGGGCTGCAGCGGAACACCATCCTTCCAGTCTCCCTTTTCCGGGCATTCCGGATCTTTATAAAGATGGTACGGTTCAATTCCCATGAGGATATCTACATAGGGCAGGCACATGGTACAATAATCTCTGGCTTCATTCCAAGTCCACAGCGTGCTTCTGAAATTCCCGTCAAAACTTACCGTCAGCCCGAGTTCTTTCGCCGTTTTCAGCATATTCATGGTCAGTTCAGCACAGCTCGGACTAAGTGCCGGCGTAATTCCGCTCATATGAAGCCAGTCAAAATCCTTCAAAAGCGCATGCAGATCTACGGAACTGTAATCGTACTCTGACATGGCACTGTGCTTCCGATCATAGATAACCTTACTTGGCCGGATTCCGTATCCCGTTTCCAGATAGTACGTTCCCAGACGATGTGTAGGTGTCTCCTCCGGCGTGCTCAGAATAATGGGGGTACAATGCACATCATTACTTCGAAGCATCCGGATAGCACTTTTTCCCAGAGAATTATTAGGAACGACAGAGAAAAACGTGCTGTCTACCCCCAGGTTAGCCAGTGCCAGTGCAATATTAGCCTCACTGCCGCCATAACTGGCCTCGAATGATGTACTCATACGGATCTTTTCATAATTAGGCGGTGTCAGCCTCAGCATGATTTCACCCGCAGTAATAAAGCGCTTTCCTGTGGAGTTGCCTGCCAGAATCGGATTCCCGTGTACCATATTTGCCTCCTTTTTCTTCCGGAATTCTGTCTCCCGGAAAAACAGTTCATGTAAAGCAGTGCTCTCTGATTCTCTGTCCGTAAAGACGGCTGATCTGCATTCAATTATATCAGGCACGAAAGTTTTTTCAAGCCGGACATGAAAGGATTCTTTCCTTCCCGACACTTTTTCCCTGCTTTTGCTGACGGCCCTTCAACATCAAAGATGCTCATTGTTTTTCCGTTTTTTCTGCGCAAATATGATACAATAGCTCCGGTTCAAGTCACTGATTACCCGAAATAGCCTGAATGCGAAACATCATCACCCATTCATACCGGAACGGATGCAATACATCCTTCAGCCACTGCATGAAGTATTTTTGACTATACGTAACAGAATAGGAAGGAGAAACGCACACCTATGTCCGATTTACCCAAAACTAACGCCATGCGCCTGCTGGACCAGGCAGGTATTTCGTACAGAGTTCACACGTATTCCCCTGAGAATGGAATTGATGGTCTCAGTGTTGCCGGATCCCTGGGAGAAGATCCGGATGCGGTTTTCAAAACTCTGGTAACTCAGGGAAAAAGCCGTGCGTTCTACGTTTTTATCATTCCTGTTCCAGGAAAACTCTCTCTGAGGCAGGCCGCCAGGGTTTGTGGTGAAAAGTCTGTTGAAATGATTCCGCAGAAGCTTCTGCTTCCGACTACCGGATATATTCATGGCGGCTGCAGTCCGGTAGGCATGAAGAAGCTCTTTCCGACCTTCATTGACGAGACCGCCATCCTCTTTGACCATATCTTCGTCAGTGCCGGAAAAATCGGCTGCCAGATCGAAATCCGCCCGGATGATCTGATGCGCTACTGTTCAGCCATTTCAGCACCTCTGACTGAGGAATAGATCTGTGTTTTTACTCAGATTACTGGATAGAAACAGATTCAGGCCGCGCATAGGCGCGGCCTTTTCCTATTCACTGATCTATTTCGTTTGCAGTCCAGGACAGTCACCGACGGCATTCCATGCATCCCCTGTACAAGGGGGCATTTTCGTCTTCTCCCGGCCTCACATTATTCCCCCGCCCGGCTTTTCATCCAGATGCACATTCCTCGCCATTGTCATTGGATACAGCGCTGAATTCTTCTTTACTGTTCAGTCTTCTGTTTCCCGGATGCAGATGAACCTTCCAGATCAGCCTGAAGTGCCTCAACAACTTCCTGATAATCCCGGTGCTTCATCCCGGGATGTGCTCTGAGCAGACGTCCTATGCCGAAATGACGCTCTTTTGATATAGAGCGAACCATCTCGTGATATCTTACATCTACCTTTTCCCGTCCCACATCCAGGGATTCCCGAATTTCCTTTCCAAACATCTGCACATTGCTGGCCAGCTGCTGACCGGCAGATGCAGCATTTGCCCGAAGCCGTTTCCCGGCTTCCTCTGCCCGGTCCCGGCCGCGGTCCAGTGTATTTTTGGTAACATATGCCCCGGTTCCCAGCATATCGGTCAGACCATTGCTGACCACACGCAGTGAGCGACGAACGTTGTCCAGTTCGCGCAGCTTCTCATTGAGCCGGCGGACCATCATTACAGTCACAACCAAATCAAGAAGATAAACAGCATAAAGAACCGCCAGAATCGGATATCCAACAGATTCAGGAATAAAGTCCACAGAAGCCGCCCGAATATAAGGATGAATGACACGCAGTACAAACGTTGTGGCCATTCCCCATATCAGGCTGAATTTGAGACAGATATATCCATGAAAATTAAAAGGAATATCACTGTAGTCCCACCATCTGGCATGAAAACATTTATCCAGCAGATAGCCGCCGATCAGTTCTACGCCTGTACACAGAACAGTCCCTCCCAGGAACATCTGCCACAGGGGAAGCGCATCCATTGTGCTTTCTCCTCCCTGTGTCAGAATATGCACCAGTGCAAAAATACTGATTACACCAAAGCCATAAATCGGACAGACCGGACCGTTCAGAAACCCCCGGTTAACAATTTTCCCCAGTGCAACAACATGAAAAAGCACCTCCGCTATCCATCCAATAACGGAATATAACAGAAAATACCAGAGAATCTGATAAAGCGTCATTCCAATAATCATATGCTGCTCCGTCAAAAGAAATACTGCTTTTTTGCAGTGCCATCCCTCCGTATACAGAAGAACAGGCAAGCAGAATTATACCATACTTCATATGGAAGGAGCGCGGTTTTTGTTCCTCTCATCCCATCAGAATGCTAATCGCCTCCCCCAGTGTTTCCACACCATAGATGCGTACACCTTCAGGGGCTTTCAGGCGTTTATTATTCTGCCTCGGGATAACAACGGAACGGAATCCCAGTCTTTTGCACTCTGCAATGCGTCGTTCAATCTGTGAAATAGCCCGGACTTCGCCTGCCAGGCCGATTTCTCCCATCACTGCCCAGTCAGGCGGAATGCAAACCTCCCGGGCGCTGGATGCCACAGCCGCCAGAAGAGGCAGATCTGCTGCAGGTTCGGAAAGATCCAGACCTCCGGCCACATTGATGTATACATCCTGATTGAATAAAGAGACCCCGGCCCGCTTTTCAAGAACAGCCAGGAGAAGAGCCAGACGGCCGCCATCAAATCCGTTCGTGGTCCGTCTGGGGGTACCGAAGGCACTTTGCAGCGCCAGTGCCTGAACATCGACCAGCATAGGGCGTGTTCCCTCCAGTGCACAATGGACACAGGAACCCGGAACATTGTCAGCGCGTTCCGCCAGAAGCAGCTCAGAAGGATTGGCAATCCCGCACATTCCCTCCTCCCGCATCTCAAAAATACCGATTTCATTGACAGAACCAAAACGGTTCTTGACTGCCCGAAGAATTCTGTACTGGTGCTGACGATCTCCCTCAAAATACAGAACCACATCCACCATATGTTCAAGTACACGCGGTCCGGCAATCGCACCTTCTTTGGTCACATGACCGACCAGAAAAATGGCACATCCTGTTGTCTTGGCCATCCGCATCAGAATGCTGGTACATTCACGGATCTGGGAGACGGAACCGGGTGCACTGCTCATATCCGGCCGATACATGGTCTGAATACTGTCAATAATCATGACATCCGGGCCGATTTCCGTCCACCGGGTCTCAAGCTGATCCAGTGCGTTCTCACTGAGTATCAGCAGATTGTCCGAACTGACGCCAAGTCTGTCCGCACGCATTTTGATCTGCCGGACTGATTCCTCACCGGAAATATACAGAACTCTTTTTCCTTTCCCCGCGATCTTTTCTGATGCCTGAAGAAGAAGTGTTGATTTCCCGATGCCCGGATCACCGCCGACCAGAATCAGGGAACCTTCAACAATTCCACCGCCCAGAACCCTGTCCAGTTCGTCAATGCCCAGCACCGTCCGGGGAGTCTCCTCCGCAGAAATTTCTGAAAGCCGCACCGCACTCGCCCCAGTACCCGGACGCTGTTTAAGCGTTTTCGGCTGTACTGCTGATCCGGTATAAACAGGAACACCCGGATTAGGCGTTTGCTCCTCAAGTGTATTCCATGCCCCGCATCCGGGACACTTTCCCATCCATCCTGGGGTTTCCTGTCCGCAGGCGGAACAGATATAGACTGTTTTGGGCTTTGCCATCTGATGATCTCCTCCTCTGGCTGAAATCCACAGACCGTTGCAGCTGTCAGATGAACGACCTGACAGCATCAGTCACAACTACTACGTTATTACGATATTTTTAGTGCAAGAAATCTGTCATTGATGACCGAAAAAAAGATTTTTGCAATTGAAATCCCTCCGGAACTGAGCTATAATCATTCCACTTTACCGGAGGAGGTTCGAAACAGATGAACAGACGCCCGTCAAAAAGCAGACGTGAATTTGATGCCTTTTCCGAAGAAAATATCCGTCCCTTTTCTGCATCCTTACCGGATGCGCACTTTTTTGATAGCCAGAGAAAACGTTCCCCGTTTCATATGCTCTTCATTATATTGGCTGTACTGATCGGAATCACATTCATTGTCAATACAGTACTCAATCATTTTTTCTTTATCCACTCCATTGAGATACCGATTACCGGTCTTTCCCAGGACTTCGATGGTTTCAGGATCCTGCAGATCAGCGACCTGAAAGGAAAACGCTTTGGGAAAGAGCAGAGCCGGTTTCGCTCTGCCCTGGCCAGAACCGGATTCGATGCAGTATTGTTCACCGGTGACATGGTTTCTGACTACGGGAATGCTGAACCATTCTATGAACTTCTTACTGTCCTTCACGAACTGAATGCTGAAGCACCGGTCTATTTCATTGCCGGTGATTCAGATCCGGATCCCGCTTCCATGAGCTATGCCTCAGGCGGGAGTCCATTCGCTCCATGGGTTCTGGGAGCCCGTCAGCGCCACGCCACCTATCTTTCTTCGCCTCAGTGTATTGAGAGAAACGGACAGCGTCTCTGGTTTCTCTCCCTGACCTCAGCTACTCTTGATGTGACGCAGCTCCTGCCGCTCTACGAAAAACGTCTTCTGACTGCTAAAGCCGGAAAGGATGAAAATGAGATAGAGCTGGCTGAATTTCAGCTCAAATCTATTCAGGATTCCGCTGCCATGCGTAATTCTCTCCGTGATGACGATGTGACTATCGTCCTGACGCATGTTCCCAATACGGAGATCCGCCGCATTTCCTCTGTTCCATTTCCCTACACCTATCCGATCAATATCCTGTTTTACGGGCATACACTGGGCGGTCTTCTTCGTCTGCCTGGCATCGGACCGGTTTTTATTCCAAATGAAACGCTCCCTCGTTACGGACTTTTTCCCGGAACCTCTCTGATTGAACATCCCCGGAAGGTTGAACAGACCTGGATCATTCCCTCCAATGGTCTGGGAGACAAAGATCCCATGTATCCGCCCTTTTTCTTCCGCCTGTTCAATCCGCCCTCTATCAATCTGCTGACACTTACAACCTCATCCATCTGATCCGCAGCTGCCTCTCCGGCAGCTGTTTTTTATTCCATTCTCCGGATACATTTTCTGGCTCTGCTGATGGATTTCATTATAACAGAATCCTGTCCATCCAACAATCCGCCCTGTGCAAACAGCCTGTATTCCGGACAGCCAATCTGATTTTTCAGAGAAAACCCGTACATTCCTGCAGGGCTTCTTTCATCTTATTCGTCTTTAACATGAATATTTTTCATGTTTATCGTGAAAATATGTACAATCCGAATCTTGTGAAACGACCGGATTTGCGATATAATACGCGCTGTTAAGTTGTTTCCGATTGGAAACAGCCGAAAACGGGCTTTCTGCCCGAACCTACTCTACAGGAGGAACTTGAATATGAAGAAACTGATCGTTGCCGCGCTTTGTCTCGCCATGATCGCCATGGCTGCACTGGCATCTGCCGATGCCATCAAGATCGGTGGTTCCGGCCCTCTGACCGGACCGGCAGCTGATTATGGCATTTCCGTGAAAAACGGCGCCGAGATTGCTGTTGAAGAGATCAATGCCGCCGCCGGTGAAACCGTAATCGAGCTCGACTTCGAAGATGATGAGCATGACCCCGAAAAGGCCATCAACGCCTTTAACAAGGTTCTCGACTGGGGTGCCCAGATGATCGCCGGCACTGTTACTACCAGCCCCTGCATCGCTGTTGGCGCTCAGGCTTTTGATGACCGTGTTTTCATGCTGACTCCTTCTGCCAGCTCTGTTGACGTCATTGCCGATAAGGACAATGTCTATCAGGTCTGCTTCACCGATCCTGCACAGGGTGCTGCTTCCGCTGATTATATCTCCGGACACAAGCTTGCTTCCAAAGTTGCTGTTATCTACAACAATGCGGATGCTTACTCCACCGGTATCTATCAGACCTTCGAAACCGCTGCCAAAGACAAGGGCCTTGATATTGTCTACACCGGAACCTTCACCGATGATACCACAGACTTCTCTGTTCAGGTGACCGGTGCTAAGGAAGCCGGAGCTGAGCTCGTCTTCCTGCCCATCTACTACACCCCCGCTTCCATGATCCTCCAGCAGGCCAAGAACATGGACTATGCACCTATCTTCTTCGGCGTTGACGGCATGGACGGCATCCTCTCCATCGAAGGCTTTGATACTTCTCTGGCCGAGGGCGTCATGCTTCTCACCCCGTTCTCCGCTGATGCTACCGACGACCTGACCGTGAAATTCGTCAAGACCTACACCGAGAAGTTCGGCAGCGTTCCCAGCCAGTTTGCGGCAGATGCATATGATACCATCTATGCTCTCTACACCGCCTCTCAGAAGGCTGGCATCACTGCTGCTACCAAATATGATGAAGCTTGTGAAAAGCTCATCGAAGCATTCCAGAGCCTCGAGATGACCGGTCTGACCGGCACCATGACCTGGGATTCTACCGGTGCTGTTACCAAGACTCCGACTGCTGTCATCATCAAGGACGGCGTCTACGTCGGTGCTGACGTAAAGTAATTGACGCAAACCGGTTCATGGCCCCGGATCGTCCGGGGCCATGAATTTGTATTTATCAGGGGGTTTACAGCGGGAGTACACGATGGCCGGTGTATTCCCGCCGTAAACCAATTTGGATATAGAAGGTGAAAAAATGACACTGTTTCTCTCCTACCTCATTAACGGAATCAGTCTCGGAAGCGTCTATGCCATTATCGCCCTTGGATACACCATGGTTTATGGCATTGCAAAAATGCTTAACTTTGCACATGGAGATGTTATCATGGTCGGTGCCTACGTCTCTTTCTGTGCTGTTCAGTACCTGAATCTGCCGCCTCTGCTTTCCATTCTTCTGGCAATGGTTCTGTGCACTGCTCTCGGCGTCATCATTGAAGGTCTTGCCTATAAGCCCCTTCGTCAGGCACCCTCCCTCGCCGTCCTGATCACCGCCATTGGCATGAGCTACCTTCTTCAGAACTCTGCTCTGCTGATCTGGGGCGCCAATCCCAAATCCTTCCCCTCTGTTATCAACATCGGCAACATTTCCCTGATGAATGGCCGTCTCCTGATCACCGGCGTAACCATTGTGACCATTCTGGCCAACATCGTCATCATGGTTGCGCTGACCCTGTTCACGGGCCGCACGAAAATGGGCAAAGCCATGCGCGCCGTTTCCGAGGATAAAGGCGCCGCTGAACTGATGGGCATCAACGTCAACACCACTATCAGCGTGACCTTTGCCATCGGCTCCGCTCTGGCTGCGGTCGCCGGCGTGCTGCTCTGCTCCGCCTATCCGACCCTGATGCCCACCACCGGCTCCATGCCCGGCATCAAGGCCTTTACCGCGGCCGTCTTCGGCGGCATCGGCTCCAT
>CACXHF010000074.1 GCA_902767305.1 uncultured Eubacteriales bacterium | reverse complement strand
GAAAATTTATCCGCACACTTTTGTTATCCGCATCTTTTTCTCAAGAGCAAGAATTTTCAATGTTTCCTGACAACACAGATCAAAATGTGTGCGGATAAAAAATTACCGCAATCCACAAAGCCTGGCAAATTCATTGTCATCATCAGGCCATTCTTTTTCCGTTTCCTTCTTTGAAATTACAAGACTATCCCCCTTATTCATGACATCTTTCTTCTGCTCAAGGGACGCAAATGCATAGTGGTCTTTTGTGGTCTGGATGCTGGCATGGCCCATAGCAACTGCTATTGCTTCAATGGCAACGCCATCACGATATAATCCAGTTCCTCTCGTACGTCGAAACATATGAGGATAAACTGGATCAGGGAGATCAGGATGCTTTTCCCTGGTCAGATCCGCATATTTCTTTACGATTCGCTCAACGTTTCTCTCTGACATGCGGTGCCTTTTTCCATGAATAGTCGTATACAAAAGTGGTTCGTTTTTGTCGAAATCGTCGGTATAAAATCTGTCCAGATAATCTTTAATCAGCAGCACCAATTGAGGCGATACCGGAACCGTCCGTTCTTTGTTGCCCTTTCCGTGGATGAACAGAAAAGGCGTTTCCCCTTCGATCTGCACATCTTTAAGATTCAGTTGGATTAGTTCATCTGCTCGGATCATTGTGTCAAACAGAATGGAAAGGATCATAGTATCCCTACAACCAATCAACGTATTGGGTGGAGCGTCCAGAAGCGCTTTCAGTGTATCAACATTCTCAATAATAGGGCGGACCACCTTCGGGACGCGAAGAAAAGGCACTTCAGAAATACTCAGGTGAATCTGTTGTATTGTAATTTCCTTGGCAGCAGCATAATGCAGATAAGCTTTTAGGGCCGCCAGGCGGTTATTGACTGTACTTGGCTTACGTTTCTTTACATCGATAAGCCAATTCCTGTAATCCAGCACCAGATCAAAAGTGCAATCTACAAACTTAAAATGTTTAATAGAGATCTTTCGCACATCTGACAGATAACGACGGAATACAGTCAGTCCATCCCGGTAAGCTTTTACTGTTTTACTGCTCTCATGACCTTGTGGCAAATAGACATCGAGAAAATCCATTGTCATTGAGAAAAACAACTTCTTATCTATTCCAGTATTCATTTAACTCTCACCTCCGGAAGCACCAATGAGGCAAGCGTATCTTTCTGGTGGATAATCCGGTGTGCATCAATGACCTGGTGGTAGTAGTAAAATGTTTCTTCTGCTGAGACATGACCCAACTGACGGCTGAGATATGGCATCATTACCTTGAGGTCATATCCGTTTTCCATCCACTGATTCATTCTCAAAACAACATATGTATGGCGAAGAGAATGAATGGTCGGTGCTTTTTCGCATTTCAGTGCTGACGGAGTCATATTCCAGAAATCACGAAAACGCTGCGCACAACCGCCCGACATATGCTTTGCAGGGTCTACAGACGGAAAAAGCCAGAATGATTCACTTCCAATCTGTTGAGAAAGATATTTCAAATATTCTGAAATCAAATCTGACATATCTGGCGACATATAAACGAGTCGGTCTTTTCTCCTTTTCCCCTGGTAGATCGATACTGTATTCTCTGACAGATTGACATCTTGGAGACGCAGGCAAAGCGCTTCAGACTTTCGAAGCCCCGTGGTTAAAATAAGCCGGAACAGAATTTTATATTCCTGTATCATCCGAGTAACTTCCGGGGACTGTCGGCAACGATGCTCATAAGTATCAATTACCTGAAATAGTTCTTGGATTTCCGTCGTGTTAAGTACGTGGAAGACAGAATGCGACTTAATGTATTTATCCATCGGAACAAAGGCTTGTTTCCCAATGCTATTCAGATATAAGGTAAATTGACGCAAGACGCTGACACGATTGCTGCGGCTTGCAACTGTTTCAGTTTCTTTCTTTTGCATCCATCCTTCCAGACTTTTTTCAGTGATATCTGTATTATTGCCATTGTTATCATGCCAATATCTGTCCAGCGTGCGGAGTACGTTCTCTTCTGTTGAATACTTGTATCCAAGAGACCTCTTTTGTGCAAGGAAATCATTCAATACAGGGGCAATCGAGCTGCTAAATTTGGTATCCATTGTCAAAATCCCTCCTTTTTGAGGAGATTTAGAGATTCCAGCGACAATGGGCATTCTTCCATGTGTTTTCTATCCAGTGAAAGATAAGGAGTAAGAGATCTAGTATCAGAATGTCCCAAAGCATTTGCTATCTGTTCCGGTGTGGTGCCGTTATTCAATCGATTTGTTGAAAACGTCTTTCGTGTTACATGAAAACCAGATCCGGGGACTTTTCTGTTAGGGAAAATTCTTTTCAACACCCCATAGCAAACGCATCGTGACAAGCGCTTGTAGGGAGGTGCTAAACTGACGAAAATGTATTCATTCTCTATTCCTTTGGGACGCACGTCTCGCAGATACCGAAAGATTGCGTTACCTACAGCTGTTGGCATAGCATTGTACGTTTCATTATCCGTTTTACACTGCTGGAATTGAATGCATTGCCTTTTCCAATCAATATCGGCAAGCTTCAGGGAGACAATATCACATCCGCGAATTCCCATATCAACGCCTAACAGAAACATGGCGCTGTCCCGTATTTCGATTGGGCTGTTGGCATTGTCAATATAGGTTTTGGCCTGTTGGATTTCTTCGTCAGTCAGAACCTGGACAATTGTTTCAACTGGAGATGCAGCCACACCTAAAGCAAGATGCAACTTGCTGTCGGTAATGATTCTTTCCCGGTATAAATATTTGAGGAACCTGCGTATGCCACAATTGCAGGCATTCTTTCCATCGGAAGTTCCGTGCATATCGTAGAGATTGAACTCGACCATTGTTTTTCCAGTTAGTTCGGTAAAAGAAGTTATCCCTCTCTGAATTATGAATGCAAAAAATCGCAATAAGAAAAAAATATCGTTCTTGACCGTTTTCGAATCCAATTTCTGCTTAAGCCGTTGTTGTATAAAGCCTTCCATTGGTATACGGCACCAGTCTGGCAATGCATATATTCCTGCGATACCCTTGCGGTATACTTTAGTAAAGTCTGGGGCACCTGCTTCAGCAAAATCCCGGAATACATTCAAAATTCGGCTTGCTGAATGAACGGTACTACCATGGAAAAGGTTGTTCTTTGCCACGTTTTGGAGCCATATATCGGCAAGCTCTGGCAGGTATCCCAGGTGGTTAATGTCCAGGAATAGATAGAGATAGCGTATTGCTACTTCCATTTCATCTGCATATTTTTCATTGTAACCAGCTTCTTTAATAAGCTGAATCAATTCTTGTCCTGCTGTCCAAAATTCATCAGGAGGAAACGCAAGGCTTTCCTCTTTCAGTGATGATACACGTTTCTGTATTTCTTGAGGAAGTTCATTCAGTTGAACATAAATATCCCGTTCCAACTGATACATGTACATGTACAGACCGGGATTTATTCCTTTTTCGATTGAAAGAAATTGAAAAAACTGATGTAGCGTTGATTCTTCTACGATTCTGGAAGCTTTCTTCAGGTGAGACAGCTCCTGATAGTGGTATTTATGAATTTCCTCGTAAGTAATATCCAATAGTGTGCTTTTTCCCCAGCACTGCATGCACCGAAGAAACAAAGAGCAGCGGCATTTAGCATTGTATATCTGTGCGTCGGAAAATGAATCTGAAATAGAATTCGTAAAATTTGAAACTGCTTGTTCGAATTCCATATTCAGAGGTATAGTGGCGTAAACCTTATGTGGACTCATCTGGGCACAAGTGATCTTGCCGTGAAGATATACGTCATTTAGCTTTGAAATACATCCGGCAAGAATGTATTTGCCTTTAACATCAAGAATGCTCGGCTCTGAAAGAATCCTGTTTCCAAGATTTGGAGTGTATGAAATCTGATTCTGTTCCAGATATTCATGAATTGACTTGTATACTTTTCTGTGGCTCTGGATGGTATGCTGAGAATAACCCCGTTGCTCAAGTGCTTCAATTACAGTTGTCGAATTCCTTTCAAATTCGTCCATGGTGATCACCTCCTTGCCAGAGATGATACACTAAATTACTTTTATCCGCACATTTTTTGATCCATACTGTCAGCGATTATTGATAATCCGGGCTTTTGAGAAAAATATGCGGATAACAAAAGTGTGCGGATAAATTTTCCCATATTAATCCCTTGATTTTCCAGCTGGAAGTTTTACCACAGAATAGGAAGAG
>CACXHF010000073.1 GCA_902767305.1 uncultured Eubacteriales bacterium | reverse complement strand
GGAAAATCGATGCAGCCATAGGCGGAGAGCCTGCCATGCGCCGGGCAATGCGGCAGCATTCCACACTGGCAATTATCCCGGAAATCCTCGCGGCCAGCGATTATGGATTCGCGTTTGCAAAGGGGAGCCCGCTGACCGCCAGATTTGATGAGGTTCTCAGGGAACTGGAAAGCGAAGGAAAACTGAAGGCGGCCTGGGAAAAATGGGTTGTCTCAGCCAGTGCTGAAAAGAACATGCCGGAACAGACATGGCCCGGGAAAAACGGAGTTCTTCGCTACTGGACCCGCTCGGACAGTGAACCGATCTGTTACATCGGCGAAGGCAGTCAGGTCATGGGATATGAACCGGATATTCTGCTTCAGATCGCAGAAAAACTGGACATGCGTGTGGAGATCACGACAGCGAATTTTGATGCCCTGATGCCCTCGCTTCAGACAGGGAAGAGTGATGTGGTCAGCGGACATATGAGCCAGACGGAGGAACGCAGGGAACTGGTGGATTTCAGTTATCCGGCCTATCGTGAACCGCTTGTTGCACTGGTGCGGGCAAAGCCGGCTGAAACACAGCAATCCGGCGGATTCTTTTCGGAGATTAAGGAAAGCTTTATCCGCACCTTCATCAAGGAAAAACGATATCAGCTCATTCTTTCCGGACTTGGCATCACGGTGCTGCTCTCGGTGTTTTCCTGCATCTTTGGCCTGGTGTTCGGGTTCTGTCTCTGCATGATCCGGCGAAGCAGGTTTAAGCCCGGACGGGTCATCACGGCCATGTTTGTCCGGATCGTCCAGGGGACGCCGATTGTCGTTCTGCTGATGATTCTTTACTATGTGGTCTTTGGAAAAGTCAGCATCCCGGGAATCGCTGTATCGGTCATCGCGTTTGCAGTCAACTTTGGTGCGTATTCTTCTGAGATGATGCGCAGCGGAATAGAGGCAGTGCCGGCAGGACAGCTTGAAGCAGGTGCGGCACTTGGATATACAAAGGCCCAGTGCTTCTGGAAAATCATCTTCCCTCAGGCCGCGGTTCATTTCATCCCGGTTCTGAAAGGTGAATTCATCTCTCTTGTCAAAATGACATCCATCGTGGGATATATTGCGGTACAGGACCTGACAAAGGTCACCGATATTATCCGTTCCAGAACCATGGAAGCATTTTTTCCGCTGATTGTCACAGCGATGATCTACTTCGCTCTGGCCAATGCCTTTACATTTGCCATATCCATACTGGAATGGAAAGTGGACCATAAAAAGCGAAGAAACAGAAAGGCCTGACAGGCGGACGGTCTTTCGGGGACCACTGGCTGCCGCAGTCCGATCCGCCATGCCTGAAGTCATCTGAAAAGAACCGGAATATGCAAGTGCCCGCTGCCAGCCCTGAGGCTGACAGCGGGCATTTTTGCAGGAAGGACGGGAAATGCCAGAAATCTGTGCCGGTTCTGCAGGCATTAGTTGGAATCTGCACGGGTCAGGGTTTCCGTTCTTCCGGTGTTCAGGCTGGTTTCCTGAACATGGTTTTCATCAATGAAGTGATATCTGAGCCGGGTCACGCTGCCGCTGTGATAGGTATAGGTGATCAGGAGATCGCCGGATTCATCCAGCTCAGCTTTGCCGGTTCCGTAGGAATGGCTTCCCAGATAGCTGTCATAGATATCATGGGCTTTTACCCCGGACTGGCCTTTCCTCTGTCCCTGCTGCACGGTGTAGGGGACGAGCCAGCGGCCTTTGAGAAGCGCCAGCTGTTCCTCCAGAGTCTGCCGGGATGGAGCTTCCAGTCCGTCCTTCAGGAAGCCGAGATCCTGCAGGTACTGGCAGAATTTCTGAATGGCATCTGCCTTGCTGTACTGGGAGGCCAGGGAGATCCATTCATTCAGCAGGACGCCGTAATGATAGCCTGCCGCCCGGTTCAGTGCGTCCTCGTTGACATACTGGCTGATGAACTGGCGGACCTTGATCAGCCGTTCCATGCGGGCGGTGAGGCTGAACTGCCCGTCATTTTCCCCGAAGAAATGGGCGTAATTGCCCGCATACAGTGCGCCGTAATAGGGATTGAGCATTTCCACAATGCATTCTCTTTCCCGTGCCCGGATTTTTTCAGCCTCGGCTTCCTGTGCCAGACGGGTTTCAAAGTAGGTGATCAGGCCGTCTTCGGCCCGCTGTTCAAAGATGTTCCGGTAGTGTTCAGGCAGTTCGCTGTAGGTCCTGAAATCCCACCCATAGCGCTCGCAGACTTCGCCGATTTTATCAAGATTGTAAAAGCGCCGGACGCCTTTTGCCATGGTGAAGCCGCTGGAACTGTTGAGGAAAATCAGAAAGCTCTGGCGGTCCTGAGGGAATACGGAATTGCCGAAAAGCCCGTTTGCGCCGTGCTTATATACCTGGTAAAGGGCTTCAATCTGATTTGCCTTCCAGCAGGTGAAAGCGGTATCGCCCATGGAAGCCAGGAAGCGGGCACCTTTTGTCGCAAGCTCCACGGAGGGGTGCACATTCTGCATGACGCCGCCCAGTTCCGCTGCGGCGCCGGAGAGATCCCCTTCAGCCAGACAGCCTGCCATGCGGGCAACGCCGTTGGTGCTGCCCAGCAGCGCGCCGGCTGTTTTGCCCGCAAACTCACTGCCCAGTACCTTATCAATCCGGGATCCGAATTTCAGTTCGTCCCAGCCGTGCATGATAGCCCCGTTTACAGCATCCTCAAGGCCGGAACACATGCTGTCGACGTCATTGTCCATCACCCCGCGGGTAACTGCAGTGATGGCTTTGGTGCCGGTCTCAATGGTATCTTTGTAGGCTCCCTGGAATCTGCCGCCCAGGTAGTTGACGGCCGACTGCACCAGATCTTCCGTGGCCTGCCGGGTGAGACCGAGTGCCTGCGCTTTGGCACGCACATAAGGTTCCAGCTCAGAGGCGGCCTGTCTGGACTGGCTCTGAGCGACGGCCAGACGGGTGCTGTATTCGTCCAGAAAGGCATCGATTTCCTCTTCCTGGGTCATTTTTGTGCCCCACCAGAGGGAAAGATGCGGCAGGTTCAGCGTAACCGTTCCTGCCTGTCGGTCATAGGCATCGGGCCAGAAATACTGTGTCAGACCGGTCTGCCGGTCAAAGCCGGCGAACCGGTATCTGCCGAGATCTCCCTCAAGCGTTTCCGGCACCTGCAGGGTCAGCTGGACGTCGGAACCGAAGAAGGCGCCATCGTATCCATGGCCGGTGATTTCCACAGCGGCAAAAGGCTCACCCGCCGAGCGGAGGCCTGCCGCCGGGAGCGGCTCTACAGAGAGTTCTGCCCCTGCTGCCAGTGCGCCGTCGGCAGTCGTCAGCCGGTGAGCAGGCACATTGCGCTGTTCCGTGACTGAAACCGTCCCGCTCAGATCCTCAACAGAGGGGAAATCGGATCAGGTGCCGTTTTCCCGGTCTGATAGGAGATCATCTCCCTGCTCCATTGTCCAGATCCGGTTGGCAGCCGAGATGGCCTGTTCCCTGGTGGCGGCGGCAGAGGGATAGAAACAGCCGTTCTCCACGCTTTCCATGATTCCATTGGCTGCCAGATAATACACGCTGTCCCTGGATGACTTAAAGATGTCCGCATCATCCGGGAAAGGCTGGGGCATGGTATAGGAAAGCGGAGCCTGACTGTCATCCTGGAAGGCCTGAATAAGGGAACAGAACATCTGGGCCATCATCTGGCGCGTAATGCCGTTGTCGCCAAGCTCACCGCCCCGCAGCAGCTTCAGGAAGCCCAGTCCCCAGGCTTTCTCAATCTCGGCCTGTAAGGGATGTCCCGGGGCATCTGTGAAGGGCGTCGGCTCACGAAGCTCCTGGGTCTGCCAGAATTCCTCAAACAGTTTCACACCGAGAGCGGCAAATTCCGCTGCGCGTATGTATTCGCCCGTATCCGTTCCCAGCAGGCAGTCGGGGATGATGCCGCGCTGTTCCGCCTGACGCAGATCTGCCGCAGCAGAGGCAGATCCTGC
>CACXHF010000072.1 GCA_902767305.1 uncultured Eubacteriales bacterium | reverse complement strand
CCTGATGCCCGGCGGCATTTTCCGGTTTATGTGGGAGATCGACCTGGTCGGGGATTTTGTCCGCATCGTTTTCTCGACCAGTGACGCAGCGGCCTCGCTGGAGTCTCTGTTTACCTCCGGAACGGTGTCGAGGCTGGACTTTATTATCCGCAAGGTACAGACAGAACCGTGGTATTGAGGAGGTGCGGCAGATGATTCGGGCAGAGGAAGCTATCGCGGTCGGACGGAGCATGATGGGAACCCCCTACAGCACGTATGACTGCATCAATTTCATCAAGGCCATCCTGCGGAAGGCGCAGGGCGGCGAGAAAAAGTATCAGACAGCCGGAACCAATACCCTGTGGCGTTCCCGGGATCTGGTCAGCCGGCAGGAAAACCTGAACCATCCCGTTCCGGGGATGCTGGCGTTCAAGGCCAGCGGGGCGGATGTGCATCATGTGGGTCTGGTTACCGGCCCGACAACCGTGATTCATTCTTCGTCCGCGAAAGGGTGCGTCGTGGAGACGTACCTGCTGAACGGACAGTGGACGTACCTGGCACGGCACCGGCTGATTGAGCCGGAGGAAGGAGGAAATATGGAGGACAGAGGTCTGCCGGATACCGGAACCGGACAAAGTGCGGCCATTGTGGCCACGGAATCCACGGGACTCCGGCTGCGGGCAAAGCCGGTGAACGGGTCCGTCCTGATGGAAATCCCGAAAGGGGCGCAGGTGGAGATCCTCGAGGACGGGGAGTGGCCCAGGGTATCGTATCAGGGCAGAACCGGGTATGTCTCCGGTCAGTACCTGATGCGGACAGCGCAGCGCACCGGAGGCGTCGAAACGGCGGCAGAGGAAACGGAATGGACAGGGAGTTCGCTCAGCACGACGACGCTCATTTCAGAGGACGGGCAGATTGTATCCCTGATGGGCGTCTGGAGGGTTGCGGTTGACTGAATTCCTGACGGGAACCGACTGCGGGGAAAAGAGGAGTGGAAATGCAGAATTATCTGACCATGGGCAACTTTGAACTGGCGCTGGTGATCCTGCTGGCGATCTGCTGGGGAATCAGCATGGTCCTGAATGCCAGAAGCGGGCTCCGGAAGGCGCGGGAGGAGAGCATGCAGCCCATTACGGATCTGAGGGAGCGGGCCAATGACATGCAGAAACAGCTGCAGGGACTTGAGAGCCGGGTGATGGAGATGGAGAGGAGATCGGACATTTACGGGGACAAAATGACGCTGGTTCTGCGTTCGCAGCTGTCCATCCTGTCGCATCTGGTGAACGGGAATTCGGTCGACAAGCTGCGGCAGTCCCTGCAGGAGATCAATGAATACCTGGTCAACCGGTAGAGCGGGGCCGGCTTTCGTGTAAAGACCAGGTAAGGAAAAGAATCGGGGAGATGCAGATGAAGCTCGGAGAGGCGTATGTCCAGTTTTCCAAAGTCATGGTACTTGTTGTCCTGACGGCTGTCACTTTGCTTGCGGCCCTGGGGATGACCGGGATGGTGCTGTCGGCAGAGTACGGGCAGATCCCGGTCCTTTTTGCGCATTATACGGATTTTGCGGCAGTCGTCTTCGTCGCCTATTCAGGGAATTCGGTGGCGGAGAAATGGTTTGTGGCGGAACGTGCAAAGGGAAGCGCCGAAAAAGAGGCATCCGGGTGAGGACAGGAGACGGAAAACTGTCTTTTACAAACGTCAGCATAAACAGGGGGAAAAATGGAAAACATGATTGATCTGACACCGGCGATTGTGGTGGTTCTCTCTGTCCTGATCACGGCGGTGATCGGGCGGGGACTTCGGATAATGAAGGAACGGATGAATGCGGAACAGGAGGAAATGCTTCGTACCTGGGTGCACATTGCGGTCTATGCGGCGGAAAAGCTGTACGGGGCAGGCCGCGGGGCGGAAAAGCTTTCGTATGTGAAGAAGCTGCTGGAGGAGCAGGGGTTTACCATGGATGTGAACGTGCTTGAGGCACTGGTCAATGCGGAAATACAGGAGATGCTGGTAAAGATCTGAAACATCCGGCAGGGGGACGGCCGGGAAAGGGATACGATAAGAGAAAAGGAGCAGAGATGAAAGAGATACAGTGGGTCAGAACCGGGGACGCACTGCCCCTGGAACGGTTCCGGGCACATCCCCGGAATCCGAAAATACACACGGAGGAACAGCTTAAGCATATCCGCAACAGTATCCTGACATTTGGATTTCTGGATCCCATCGGGGTATGGGGCGAAGCGCAGGTTGTCGAGGGACACGGACGCCTTGAAGCACTCAGGCAGCTGGTCCGGGAGGGCTGCATAAAGGTGCCGGAGAAAGGCGTGCCGATTATCCGCCTTGACCATCTGTCACCGGCCGAGCGGGATGCGTACATGCTGGAGCATAATCAGGCGACCATGGAAACACCGTGGGATGAAGCGACGCTCAATGAGATCCTCTCGGGGCTCGAGGGAACCCTTGATATGGAAGGTCTCTTCGGTTTCGGGGAAATGGAAGGGGCGGAAATGGAGGACATTATCCCGCCGGATCTCGAAGACGGGATGAAGGAAGAAGGATTCAGACTGCTTGCCGAATGCAGGGATGAGGAGGAAATGCAGGCGGCAGCGGATCAGCTCAGATCCATGGGGATTTCATGCCATCCTGTAACGGAGGAGTAAGCAGGAAATTGTCACGGGAGGGGCGGTGAAAAGTGGAACGGACGGCAGATGGCAGAGTGAATACGGAAGCGGAAATGAACTGCGTGGAGATGGATAAAAACATGTTTGAGGTATACTGTCAGCTGGCCTGTTCCGAACAGGATATCTGTGATCTGTTCGGAGGTGTGGATCACAAAACACTGGATGAATGGTGTCAGAAAACGTACGGAATGGGGTTTGATCAGATTTACCGGAAGAAGGTGAGCCCGGTGAAACTGGCTCTCCGGAAAAACCAGCTGCTGCTTTCAAAGACCAGTTCCATGATGGCTATTTTCCTCGGGAAGAACATGCTCGGACAGAGCGATCATCCGGAACCTCCGGTGAATGAGAATATCATCCGTGAGTCCAACGAGCAGATGCTGGCGCTGGCGGACCTGATCAACCGTCCGCTGCCGGTACGTACGCTGGAGCAGATTTCGGCCGGAGGGGAGAAGGAACCGGAGGCGGGAATAGAGCGGCACGGAGATAATACAGAACCGGCGGCGGATAACCGGAGCACAGCACGAAGAGGGGGCAGAACATGATCAGCTATGCTCCGCTGACGGAGGATCAGGCGCGGTATATTGCCGACTCCAGGGAAAGCTGGCTCAATGTGGCGGAGGGCGGAAAGCGTGCCGGCAAAAACATCATCAACCTGATCGCCTGGGCCTGCGCACTGGATGTGCATCCGGATAAGCTTCATCTGTGCGGTGGAGTCAGTACTGCTGCAGTTAAAATGAACATCATTGACAGCAACGGCTTCGGACTGATGCACATTTTTGCGGGGCGCAGCCGGCTGGGAAAGTACAGGGGCAGGGAGGCACTGTACATTCAGTCGGTTAACGGAGAAAAGGTGGTCATTATAGCCGGCGGAAAGAAGGCAGATGATGCGGCCAGAATTAAGGGAAACAGCTATGGCAGCGTCTACGTGACTGAGGTGAACGAATGTCATCCCAGCTTTATGAAAGAGTGTATCGACCGTACACTGGCCTCAAGAAAACGCCAGATCTTTTTTGACCTGAACCCCAAGCCGCCGTCGCACTGGTTCTATTCGGAATTTCTGGATTATCAGGATGATCTCAAGCGCAGAGG